>CAZEOE010000080.1:0-3944 GCA_964513665.1 Candidatus Woesearchaeota archaeon
ATTCCCTTCAAAGCCTTTCGCGGATCATCTAAAAATTCGTAAGCAAATTTACTTGAGCAAGGCATCCCGAAAAAATCTTCAACAGCATAAGATAATCCTTCTCCATCGCCTCCAACATTAGATTCAACAAGGCATCCCTCAAACGGCCTCATCTTATTCCCGTCATAGACTGCAATACCTGGAGAATCATATTTGCCAAAAAGTTTAGCAAGACTATTAACTCCCTCTTCCCTAAAGTTCAGCCTATCTCTTGTCAAAGCAAAAACAATTCCATCTTTAGGGTTTCGTGTAAATCCAGACTCTCTCACCCTTGTGTTAGCAGTAGAATATTCAAATAAACTATATAAATCAGTTTCATCATATAATCTTCTCCTAGCCAAAGCGTCTTTCAAGGCATCATCTCTAGCTCCATCTACATAGTCGCTTACTCTACTAAAATCAATTTTTACTTTTATGATTTTTCCCATAAAATATTCCAAAAACCAGGCCTTTTAAACCTTCGGAATCTTTAAAAATGTACTAAATTATGCTAAGTATCCCTCCGTAGCTCAGTGGTTAGAGCGTCCGGCTGTAGAATAGCGCAGACATTTCCCTTCTTCGGGAACAAGGATGAAGCGTGATTAGCCGTTCAATCTCCAAGGCTGTTAAGATGCAGCACCCGGAAGATCCCCAGTTCGATTCTGGGCGGGGGGAGTTATTTAAAAGCAATAAACAAAACAAAAGACTTAAATATACCAAAATTTAGCATTTTTCATGAGCATAAAAAAAACATTAGGAAATATAGTTCTAGGAGTTACAATGATTGGAGCAGGAGTTGTAGCGGGAGGTTATCTTGCACTCGCGAAAAATCATGAGTTTGCAGAGAAAAGAGAGATAAACTCTCTTCCTTTAACAAAAGAATATATGGACTTAACAGAAAGAGAGATAGATATAAGAAAATCCAAAATAAGAGAAAAATATGATTTAAGCGATGACAGATTGGGAAGTTATCTTGTAATTACTGGTTTACTTTCCGTCATCCCCTTACTTCTCTCTGGAGGATATTTAAGAGAAGCTGGAACAAGAGAAGATGATAGAGCTGATCAGCTATCAGCAAGCAAAAAATTACAAACCCTTTAAATCCTATAATAAATAGTATAAATTTTCGGAATAATACATATTCGGCTGGGAGAATTTTTATTAATAATTTCTATTCCTTCATCTTCCTCAATTTCATCTAATAAATCTTTAACGCTAAAATCTGAACCTCTTTTTGTTTCTTAAAATGTTCATCAAAAATCAATATTCCTTCTGTATGAACAGCTAGCGCAGTTGCTATAAAAGAGGAATCTTCAATATCAATATTTCCTATTATTTCCTCTGAAATCATCGTATGGGACTTAATTTCATCTTTAGAAACTAGTTTTATATTTTCCATTAACACGTTCTCTAATTTATCAAACTGCTCAATAGAATAAACTGACTTCTCCATTAATTCTTCTTTGTACCCTTAAACTTCTTTGGGAGCCTCTTCATGTAAAAAGAAATCAAAAAGTCTTTATTTGCGTTAGACTTTGGGATGCACGAAATTGCATTCGTCCATGCACTAAAGTGTATGGTCTTCTGCACAAGTAATCTTGACATAAAATTTCTTAGAAATTAAAACTTTTCTAGCAGAAGAATCTTTAAGCAAACCTGCAGCCAAAAAACTTAAAAAGAACTCCTTCAAAATCATATTATGGCAAAACCAGAAAAACGCCCTATTAAATGGGATGGAAGAAAATTTAAGCCTGTAAGTGTAAAAAGCGTTCTTGATACAATCAGAAGACTTGGACCTTTAGAAGTTTATCTGCGTCAAGAGTACGTTCCTACAGGAGGAGTTTACTGGAGAACCTATGAACAAACAGACAAGTTTAATTCTGGGGCTCAAGCAACAGAGACTATTGAAAAATTGTTAAACAACAAAAAAGATTGCTATATAAATCAAAAGCCAAAAAAAGGAAGAATGAGAATTTGGTATAATCCTCACTGGAGTTCTCGTAATTTTTTAGATATAACTGAAATCTAATTTGAGATTATATATTTTGATCGCAACCAAAGACTTTTTAATCTTCATTGAATCTGGGTAATTTCTGCACAGAAAATTTCGGCTTAAGAATTTTCCGTCGGAGAAATAATCTTCAAAAACAAAATTACTATCTACAAGGTAGCAGTGAAAAAAACATAGAAATAGATATATAAAGAATTCTATCCTGGAAAATCTATTCAGCGATGTAGGATATTAGAGAATAAAAACAAAAATAGAAAAACATTTAAATACTCGTGATATCATTAATACAAAGAGGTCAGAAAAACAATGATTATTAAGGAAGAATTTTTGGGAAGGCTACGGAAAATATTTGATCTCAATCTCTATGAAGCCCGTGTCTGGACCGCTCTTCTGTCGAGAGGTGTATCAACCGCTGGAGAACTAAGCAATATTTCCGATGTCCCCCGATCAAGAACATACGATATCTTAGAGTCTTTAGAAAAGAAAGGTTTCATCGTAATGAAGCTTGGGAAACCTATTAAGTTCGTCGCATTAAAGCCTGAAGAAGTCGTGGAGAGAGTAAAGAAGAACCTCGTGATAAATGCCCAGGAAAAGGCGAAAAGACTTGAAGAACTAAAGGAAGACGACGTCCTTGGCGAATTATCAGGCTTGTTTGAAAATGGAGTCAAGTTCGTAGAGCCATCAGATCTATCTGGCAGTCTAAGAGGAAGGCAGAACATGCACAATCATTTGGATATGATGATAAGAAACGCAGAAAAGTCCATAACACTTGTAACAACAGAAGATGGCCTAAACAGAAAATTCGAAGCCATAATGCCATCTTTAGAAAAAGCTAAAAAAAGAGGAGTAAACATAAGAGTAGCTGCTCCATTAACACAAAGCAATATCAAAGTGGCAAAGACACTCTCCAAAATAGCAGATGTGAGAGACACATCAAACAAAAATCTTAAGGGGAGATTTGCTGTAATGGACTCAAATCAACTCATGTTCATGCTAACAGACGACGCCACAGTGCATCCAAACTATGACGTAGCCGTATGGATATCAACTGATTACTTTGCAAAGGTAATAAATCAATTGCTAGAAGCAACATGGGATGAGTTCACACCCATCTCTAAGATTAAGCTTAAAGAATAGAGTCAATCTAGATAAATTTAAAAATTATAAACGAAAGAGTATAACATGGAATATTCAACAAAAGTTTTTATCGCCTTAGGAGCGATCGCTCTGATTATAATGGGAATAACGTTCTATTCAAGAAGTCCCTCAGAATCAGAACCTGGAAAATACGACGAATTTGCAAAATGCCTATCCGATAGCGGAGCAAAAATGTTTGGAGCATATTGGTGTCCACATTGCCAAAACCAAAAGAAACTCTTTGGCTCAAGTGCAGATAAAATACCCTATATTGAATGCGATCCAAGAGGAAATGATGCAAACCCCTCATTATGTGAAGAAAATAACATAAACGGTTACCCAACATGGATATTTGGAAACGGTGAAAGAAAAGAAGGCGAAGTTACTCTTCAGGAACTAAGCTTTAGAAGCGGTTGCACCCTGCCCCAATAATGATATTGTACTCTCTGATTATGTCAAGAACCCTCAGACTAAAGTCTAGGGCGTGTTATGGTTCTTGAGCACACGAGATTTATATTTGCTCACTTATGAAGTGAAGTAGAGGGATTGCGCAAGCATAAATGCTCGATGTGTCAGCATTCATATCAACCTCAACAATCTCTGCAAATTCACCCTACTCAAACCCTCTATAACTTTATCCAATATTGAGCAACTCAAGAGTTTAATACTCAATGGAAGCTCTCACCCTAAAGACTGTAGGTATAACGAATTAATTATTTATTCTTCTTCTCTTCAAAGAATAAGTCAAATACAAAATCAAAATAGATACGAACAAAAC
>CAZEOE010000081.1:0-3870 GCA_964513665.1 Candidatus Woesearchaeota archaeon
ATGCGCCGTGCGGTCCTCACAGAGCACAGCTCCGTGGGAACTTCAGCGGAAGCTGAAGTGAATGAATTCCCGCACATATGCGCCGTGCGGGAATTGAACCCGCCTCTAGAGCTTGGGAAGCTCTCATACTAACCGATATACTAACGGCGCTTTTTTCTATTTCTGTACAAAGACAGAATAAAAACAACAACCATTAAAGAATCAACAACTATGCAGTTTGCACATAAAGTCTTAAGAACAAAAAACTGCAGATATATAAAATACAAAGCAAAGGCGCACCCTATTCCCGACATAATAATATAAATCTCAGAGAAGTTCTTTGAATATTTATTTTTGACAAAAGAGAAAATATAAACTAAAAACAAAAGAAGAAAACTTGCAAATCCGAAAAGTGTAAGCTTTATACCGAATATAGATCCATATTGGGAGTTTTGCACGCTGGCACATTCAGAAGCCCCAGAGTTTATTATACAAAATCCAGAATTAGTTTTATCAGAAATTGCCATTATTCCGCTGAAAATAACCAAAAATACGATTAACAAAAATACTGCTTTATCTACTGCGTTTGCCATTTTTTTCATAGATTTGGAGAGTTTAAAATACTTTAGGCAACTTTTATAAAAGCACTTTATCTAGAAAAATCAGGATCGTGTAGCTCAGTTGGTTAGAGCGCTGCTCTGATAAGGCAGAGGTCCCAGGTTCGAATCCTGGCACGATCATGAACCAATCCAAAGCAGTATAAGTTATTCTCTCAGATAAAAATTTTCACTTAAAATCAACAAAGCGATAAGACTAGCCAATACACCTAATTATCCTCATGAGAAGAAAATTCCATGAGTAATTTCGTGTCAGAAATAGAATAAGACTTCAAAGGAAGATTTATAGGTATGGAATTAACATAAACCTTTTTCTTTCCAATCGCCTTTACCTCATACCCCGATTCAAGCTTCGATACAAGAACGTCATCGGTAGAAACTATCCCAGGCGCGGCAATCTCATAATATACCTTATTCCCTATTCTCTTCATAGACCCACGGGCTTTTGACTTAGGTAGGGAATTTATTCTTCTTATCAGTTCTGCACTTATTTCTCTCTTTTGTTGCTTCTGCTTCTGCTTCGCAACATTGTTATTCTGTCCTGAAATTTTTATCTTTATTCCATTGGGAAAAGAAACTATCTCTGCTTTGTCATCAGCTTTCATTTCCCTGAATTGATTCTGCATCTGTTTGTTTATCGTGTTAACCATAGAATTGAAAATAGAATTTATCATCCTGTCTGCAATTCCCAAACCTTCCTGTTGCACAGCCTCTCCAGAATGTCTATCAAAATCAGACAGTCCAAGGAGACCATAATCAGCCCGCTCCCTAGCCTCATCCATATTAGACCTGCCACAATGAGGACAATATCTATAAGCTTTGCTTATCCTGCTACTGCAATTACCACATTTATTTTTTCTTGTTCCGAACATATCACAAATTAAATACCGAGGAGCTTTTAAAGATTTGCTTTCTTTCCACAATATATCAAAAGACATAATTAATGAATCTCACAAAACTTTAATTAATTCAATATATTAAATTACAAATGTCCAGACAATATTTCTATAAGATTTTAATGTTTTATTCAATACTTTGCCTGCTCATATCATTCTCTATAATAAAAAAATATACTCTGCATTTTGAGATTCTAGCTCTTTTCACTGGGCTTGTAGGTTATTTCTCGTTGGCAAAAAATATCCACTCAGAAAAAAAAGAAATGCAGAAAAGAATGCACATCCTAATATTTTCTCTGTCTATTCTTGCAATTCTTTTTTTCAGGATAATCCCTTATCTTGATAACTCAGTCCCAATAGGTTACGATTCTGGGATATACAAATATGCCATGGATTCCTTTTCATACAAGGGATTTTCATCCGACACCTGGATACGGGCCGCTTTTGAACCCGGGTTCCTCTATTCATCTTTCTTTCTCAGGATATTTTTTTCATCAGAATTTATACTGACATATATTTTTATTCTAGCATGTGTACTGCTTGGCATTTCTGTCTATCTTTTCACAAGTTCATATGCGGATAAAAACTCTGCAATAATCTCCCTAGTGGTTTATTCTCTATCACTCGTGCAGTTCAAGGTATTCGGGCTCCTTTACTTCAAAAATATATTAGGTCTTTCTTTTATGCTTTTAGCGTTCCATTTTCTAAAAAATGAAAGAAGGGCATTGTTCATAACATTTTCAATTCTTACAGGAATATTTCACAGACCAACTTTTATCATATTTCTTGGGACATATATTCTTTTTTCCATATACAACTACAAGAATGTTAAAACCAATCTTCTAAACATCATTATAATTCTCATAGCCATATCAATTTTATATCTAGGCTTTTTTCAGCAGGCAATAATTCCATTCATTTCTCCTGTTGCTAATTCTATTTCATCTCCTGGAAACTCTCCAGGCACTTTCATGTCCTTCAAGGCGTATCAGTTTTCCTCTTTAATATACATACCCTTTGCCGTTCTAGGCTTGTTGCTAACTCTAAAGAGGAGGAAAATAGATATACCTCTTTTTTGGTTTACACTAAATTTCATAATAGTAATATTTCAACTTTTCTTCTTCAATAGATTCATTATACATTTAGATATCATAATAATATTCTTCTCTTCACTAGGTTTGCTCGAGGTATTTGAGAAAAAGAAAGTCTCTTATCTAATCATCGCGATTCTCATATTTGCCTCATTAGTTTTATTATATAAGGAATCAACTTCTTTTGAGCCAATACTCTCAAGAAAAGAATTGGAACTTATAGAGAGACTGAATCAGACAGAAGAAAATTCATCTATAATATCAATATCAAGCGAGTATTCTCCATATATTCTCGCCTACTCCGCTAGAAAAACAATCGCTCCCGGGTTATTCGATATAAATAAATGGTCAGAGGAAGAGTGGAATATATTTTGGAAGACAAATAGTTCAGAAGAGACAAAAAGTCTGATGTCATTATATGAAAAGCCTATCTATTTATATGCAGGAAATAAGAATTTTTCAAATCCTTGCTTTCAATTATATATTGAATCCCAAAACAATAAAGTTTACAAATACACCTGCTGAAGCTTAAAAATGAGGGAACTATTTTACGGAAAAAAAGCGAAGTTTATTAGTTACTCTTTTCAATCACTCCTAATTATTTATCTCTGTCTTCTCCTAGTAGAGCAAATATGGAAAAAGAGTATATCTTCTTACATAAATCTCAATTACTTTTTAATCCCAATTTTAATTTTGGGAATTCTTGACGTTTTTTCTGAAAAACCCCTTACATTTGGTTTCAAAAGAAGGTCAAAAAAATCAGACTATTTTCTAATAACTGTTCTTGGAATATTGGCCCTCATAATAATAAAATATAAGACTGCTTCTTTAGGCTGGCTTTCCTGGGCCATTTCACTAATCGCGGGAGTTTTGATCGTTCTGCTTTCAGTTCTTATATTGGAGGAAGAATGATTTCAAAATTCAGATATCTAAAAACATGGGTAAAGGTTTCCCTGCTCTCAATCTCAATTCTCTTAATTTTATTCGTCCTTTCTCTGCTCTTGTCTTTATCAGCTTTATCACTTTCTGAATCTCTAAGAATCGTCTTCGGTTCTGTTTTTGTCCTATTTCTCCCGGGATTCATAATCTCTTGCATATTCTTCAGCAAAGGAGAGATAGAATCAATTGAGAGAATCGCACTTAGTTTTGCGCTTAGCATAGCAATAGTACCGCTTGCCATTTTTTATCTCAATTTAATAGGCTTGAAAATTTCAACTTTCAATTCAATAATCTCAATCTTTCTCATAATTCTATTTTCTCTAGCAGTTCTCCTATACAAGAGAAAAA
>CAZEOE010000082.1:0-3743 GCA_964513665.1 Candidatus Woesearchaeota archaeon
TGAATGACCGTTTCCGCAATAAGGAATTCCTGAATCATCTCTTCTTATGTGGGGGCATCTAAATTCAGGTCCCATTTTATCTGCGTCTTTGAATAATTCATCTACTATCGAATTTGTAAGTTTTTTGATGTTGTTCATTTTATTTCGGAGTCCTTCCTTTTTACTTCTTCCCCGAAATCATTTAATAATCTCTCTATCTCGCTTTTTATGCCCGCGTCTAGAGTCTCTGATGAGGATACAAAGGGTATAAAATCTAAAACGTCTTCGTCTGACATTGATGGCTTAAGACGCTTTTTGGTAAATTTTCTTACATCATATTTTGTCTCTTCTGGGGACCTGAAGCCGTATATTCCTTTAATAATACGGTGTTTTGTTCTGCCTTGGTCACATATCACAGCAATATATGAACGTATCTCTCTTCTTCCTGATTGATAAATAAAAACACTGCTTGTTAAATGTAAATGACTCACACCCGTGCCATCATTTAAGCGTGCCGAATAAAAATTATCTTTTTCTTTTCGAAAGTCTTCCTCTAATTTCCACATCATCAATAGCCCCCATTTTTTTTAGTTTTTTTATTAAACCTTTATCTATTGGAGGACTTTGGACTCTCCAGATTAATGTATTTTTTTTACTACCACCTCTGTCAGATAATCTATAAAACTTCCCAGTTATTTCCATAAGAATAGGGTCTTCCAAGGAAGTTCCATAATCAGGTGATCTTATGTCCATGTTCAAAGGCGAAATTCTAACTATCCCCATCCCCATTAAATCTAAGTAATTTATAATTAAAACATTCCTTAAAGTTGGATTTGTTTCTCTATATGCCTTACATTCTTCTAAACTGCATTTGCCCTCAACTACACCTAGAGGTATAAAATATTCTCTGCTTCCCGGAGTTATACGCGTTGTTGAGCCGAACAGTTTATGTTCCTGGGGAGTATAGGCTAGATTTTGGCTCTCCATTTTATATAAAGTAATAGTTTTTTTCGTTCAGTTTAGTTAGACTTGTGTTGGAGTTTGCGTATTTAAATTTGCTCAAATTTCCAGTTTTTATAGTTTCTATAAAATTTGAAATCTTTGTTTTTATCATGTTGTCTAAGTCTATAAAGTTTAAATTAATAGATATTACTAGCATCAAGACGAATATAAAGATCATTATTTTGTTCATAGAATTGAATTTTTTCACCATTTATAAAACCTCTTAATTGTAGTTCCTTTTAAGTTAATACAAATAGAAAGATTTAAATAATGGATTTTTGTCTGTTCTTTATGGAAAGAAAGATCGCCATAGGGCTATTTGCAGTGATATTTTCTCTCTTTTTAGTATCAAATGTGTCTGCATTTTCTTGGAAGAGTATGATACTTTTGAATACAATAGAACAGAAGAGTAACGATTATGATATATTTTGGGAGGGTCCTTACAAGGGAGGTAAACTCAGTGTTTCTTTCAATGGAGGAAAATCTCAGCCTCTTGTCAGCTCTGAAATTCTATCAGGAAATGATTACGTAAAGTACACAAGGAACAATGTTAGAAAGTATGATTCCTCAGGAAACTCTGGATATGGTTTGTATGGAAATTCAAGAACAAATTCTTTTAGAGATAGTTCTGAAAGCATAGTTATAGACAATCGTGGAACTAGCATTCAGGCTCTTAGATCAGGCGAGAACGTTAGAGTTGCCGAGATAAATGCAATATCCAGAATAAGAACCTCTGAAATAGATGCTAATAGGGCTGTTGAAATGAATCAGATAGACTATGAAAGAGATGTAAGATTAGCCATAATACAGGCTGATGAGAATGTCAGATTGAAAGAATTAGATGTTGTTCAGAGCGATATAGAAAACACTCATCCTTACTATGATCCTGTTTTGGGATACTACAACTGGAGATACTAGGAAGTTTTAAATAGTTTTTAGAGTCAGTTTATATATGAGATCGAGGTGGTTTTTTATTTTAACTTCTCTTATATTTCTGTTCTCTACTGTTAGTGCTGAGACTTGTGCATCTTCGCAACATACATATGACGCTTCGACGAACACTTGCATTGCAAGCTTTAAGTCTGTTTATGCAGACGCTACATTAGAGAACAACGGCTCTGGGAGCTGGTTAAGCATTGTTAATTCTCCGAGTGCGTTGAATGTAAAGTCATCTTCTAGTTTAGATGTTTATAATTTTTACAGGGTTTCTTTGAGTGATTATTTATATAGGCCTATTTTGTCTTTCGATACTTCTTCTCTTCCTGATGATTTGGAAGTTTTGTCTGCAAAGATTACATTGATTAATGCTGTTCAGGGAATTGCAAGGGCTTGGAATTATGATTCTTCTGGTGTTCTCAGAGAGGCAGATTATAGTAGAGATTCTTTGTATTTATTGAAGGCTAGTCCTTTAAATGCGAATTCTATTGTGAATGAAGATTATTCAAGGATAACTAATGAAGTAGTTTCGAATGCTAAGAGTATAAAGAGTTTGACGAGAGATGCAAGTGTGAGCTTTGATTTGAACTCAAACGGATTGAATCATTTGAATAAGTTTGGGATGACTTCTTTTGGATTTAAGGGAGACTTAGATTACGCAGGGAGTGAGCCTACAGGATATGGAGCTATACAGCTTCAGGCAAGATTCTTTGCTGGAGAGTCTACGACAAAGGCTCCTGTTCTAGAAGTAAGATATCGTGCTTTGTCGGATGGAGGAGTTAATTTGGGAAGTTGTTCTGATGGATTGAAAAATGCTGATGAAACTGGAATAGATTGCGGAGGGAGATGTCTTGTCAATGTTGGTGAGAGTTGTAACGGAATAGATGATGACAAAGATTGTTCAATTGATGAGGGAAATGTTTGTGTTCCTTCTCCAATATGTGGAGATGGTGTAAAAGAAGGAGATGAGATATGTGATGGTAGTTCAAGGAGCTGTGTTGTGAACGGATATTCAGGGAGTGAGAGTTGTAATTCTATTTGTAGCGGATTTGGCTCATGTGTTACAAATATGTATTGTGGTGATGGAGTTTGCAATGGAGCTGAGAGTTCTTCAAGTTGTTTGAGTGATTGTGGCGCTGTTGTTAATGAGTGCGCTTCTGGAGACGTGAGAAACTCAGATGGAACCTGTACTGCGGTGTTTTATACAGATAGAAAAGATACAATTTTATGGAGTAATTTGAATTCACAACAGAGAGATTCTGATATTGTTTTGAATGGGCCTCAATTGACTAGACTAGCCTCTGGTTCTACTGTTGTCAAGAGACCTGTGATGATGTTTGATACTTCTAGAATTCCTGATGGTGCTTCGATTGTTGATGCCGATTTGTATTCTGTTGTTGGTGCTGGTTCTCAGATTTACAATCTTGCTGGAACAAGTGTTGGAGTTGTGAAAGTTGATTTGCAAAACGCACCCTCTGTTAATGTTAATGATTATTCTAGATTTGGAAATAGTTTTGTAAGCAACTCTTTGAGTGTCGATTCTAGCTATGTTGCTGGGAAAGTTGTTACTTTTTCTTTGAATGATTTGAATTCTGTGAATAAGATTGGATGGACTTCTCTTGGATTGAGATTTAATCATGATTTGAATAATGTTAATTTGAATTATGGGCAGTCTGCATTCGTTGGATTTTATTCAGGAGATAATTCGATTGTTAGTAGAAAGCCTAGATTAGAGGTTGTTTACAGAGCTTCAGGAGGAAACGTTTTCGTGTGTGGAAATGGAATTAAGGAAAGCGGAGAGAGTTGTGATGGAAATGACTTTGGAG
>CAZEOE010000083.1:0-3570 GCA_964513665.1 Candidatus Woesearchaeota archaeon
ATGTAGACCCAAAGTATAAGATACAACCAAGCATATTGCAAGGGCTAAACACCCCATGTAACGAACAGCGCTCATAAATAATTCAGGATGAAAAAATAAACTACTCTAGAATTATGTATCCAAAATACACTTAAAGTGCAGAAGGCACAATTTCTTCTCTTGGAATCTTAACTATATCTGCAACTTTATCTCCTTCCTTTAATCTAACAACGTGCACTCCCTGAGTTGCGCGCCCCATCACTCTTAGATCCTTCATACTTATTCTTATAATTACCCCTTTAGTGGTTGTGATTATAACCGAGTCTTTATCATTGACAGACAGCGAGCCCACAATATTTCCAGTTTTATCAGATATTTTAAGATTTATTACTCCCTTGCTTCCCCTGCTTGTTTTCCTGTATTCTTCCAATTCTGACCTCTTTCCAAATCCTTTTTCAGTTACAGTTAAAATTGTTATCTGTCCATCATATGGTATAGGTTCAAGAGAAACAACCTGGTCATGTAAAGAAAGTTCTACTCCCTTAACTCCGTAACTTGCTCTCCCCATAGAACGCACCTCATCAGAGTCAAATCGGACAGCATTGCCTTTTTTCATTATCATCAAAACCTCTTGTTTATCACCTACAGATTCTACCGCAATAATGGAGTCAGATCCATCAGGGGGAAGATTCATTATTCTAACTCCTGTGCTTCGAGGCTTTGCGAGATCACTCGAGGAAATCTTCTTAACAATTCCAAGTTTCGTAGCGAATATCAAATATCCTTGTTCGAAGTTTACGACATTCTTAACACTTACAATATCTTCATCCCTCAGACTAAACAAATTGGCTAAAGCTCTCCCTTTGCTTTGTCTTGACCCATCTGGAACTTCATGAGCCTTAAGCCAGAATAATCTTCCTCTTGAAGTGAAGAAGAGCAACATATCGTGAGTAGAGCAAGTCAAAAGCGTTTTAACAAAATCTTCATCTTTCAAGTCCGTTCCAGAGACGCCTGAGCCTCCTCTTCTCTGCTCCCTATAAACAGTCAAATCAACTCTCTTTATATATCCTGAATTTGTTATCATCACAACAACATCTTTCTTTTCAACAAGATCTTTCTCAGAAAGCTCTTCAACTTTCTTCAATATTGTAGTTCTTCTGTCATCCCCGAAATTTTTCTTTATTTCCTGGACTTCTTTCTTAATTACTCCAAGAATCTCCTGCTCGCTCCCAAGTATTTTCTTAAGATAGGAAATTGTCTCTTTAAGCTTGTTCTCTTCTTCTTTAAGTCTCCCAGCCTCAAGATGAGTAAGTTGTTGAAGTCTTATCTCAAGGACGGCCTTGGCTTGTCTTGTCGTCAGGCCAAACTTCTTCATCAGCCCATCGTGAGCTTCCTGCGCATTCTCGCTCTTTTTTATAAAGTCAACAATTTTATCTATTTCCTTTAAAGCAATTAAAAGACCAAGAACTATCTCTAACCTCTCTTCTGCCTTTCTCAAATCAAACTTACTTCTATTAGTTATAACACTAATACGATATTTTACGTATTCTTCTATTACATCTTTTAAAGTTAAGATTTTAGGTCTTTTTCCAACGATAGCAAGAATGTTTGCGTCAAAATTAGTCTGCATATTCGTAAGCTGATAAAGTTTATTTATTGTATACTTAGGAGTGGCCCCTTTCTTAAGTTCTATAACTATTCTTACATTTCCCTTTGCAGATTCGTCTCTCAGATCAGATATGTCTGGTATTTTTTTCTCCGTAACTAATCGAGCTATATCTTTGACAAGATCTGCTTTGTTGACCATATAAGGTATTTCTGTAACAACAATATACTCTCTTCCCTTATGCTCCTCAAGTTTATGTCTTGCCCGCATGACTATTTTTCCTTTTCCGGTTCTATACATTTCTTTTATTCCAGGTCCTGAAGCATATCCTCCTGTTGGGAAGTCAGGTCCTGTAACTATCTCGGCAAGTTCATCGATGCTAACAGATGGCTTATTTATGTAAGCAATAATCGCCTCACATATTTCTGTTAAGTTATGAGGAGGAATATTAGTAGCCATACCGACTGCGATTCCGGTAGTTCCATTCAAAAGAAGATTAGGGAGTTTCGCAGGCAACGTCTCAGGTTCCTTAAGAGAGTTATCATAGTTAGGATTCATTTTTACAGTTTCTTTTTCTATATCTTCCAAGAGTTCCTGCGATAACTTAGTCAGTTTAGCTTCTGTATACCTCTGCGCAGCAGGAGAGTCTCCATCTAAAGAACCAAAGTTTCCCTGTCCGAGAACAAGAGGGTATCTCATGGAAAAAGGTTGTGCTAATCTGACCATAGCGTCATAAACTGCTATGTCTCCATGAGGATGATATTTTCCCAAAACCTCTCCAACAATTGCTGCAGATTTTCTTGTCGGCTTGCTGGGCTCAAGCCCCATGCTGTGCATTGCAAAAAGTATTCTCCTATGAACAGGTTTTAAACCGTCTTCAACACTTGGAAGAGCTCTCTGAACTATGACAGACATTGCATAATCTATATAAGACTTCTCCATTTCTTCCACTATTTCTGCATTCACTACATTCTTCTCGTTCGAAATAGCCTTAGTCAAACTTTCCTGTTTTTCACTCGATTCTTTTTCAGACATGTTACAGCCTCAAAAAATCAATTTGGTTTATAAACTTTGCCCCTCAAGATAACAAATTATCGTCGATATATCAGACACATTAACGCTATATACCTTTTAATCGGGCATCACTCTATCTTTTCAAAAATAATTTTCTTTCTGCTTGGAATCTTAGACCTTATCATATCAAGTGCATCTCTGGCAATTTTTGCAGACCTTTCGTCAACAGTTGTCACAACGAAAAGATCTTTTCCTGGAGGAACAATCGCGGCTCTTCCCACAGTTATTCCGAATGAATGCCTCATTCCACTTGACAATCTATCAGCTCCTGCTCCTGCTGCAAGCTTGTTCTCTCTGAGAATATGATGAGGGAATATCTTAACAGCAAAGAAATAGTTTCCAGGAATCTTAGTATCAAGCATTTTCGTCACAAACATCCTACAAGACTCTATTGCGTTATCTCTTACCTGAACCTTTTCCTCAGAAACCATCCTGACTCTGTATTTGTGCTTTCCGTCGTTGAATCCCTTTATATTTCCGATATTAAACTTGACAATCTTACTGAAAGGCACAGCTCTTATGAAAGCCTTGCTTTTCTTGCTAGATTTTCTTGTATAAGGTCTAACTTTCTTTCTAGAATATGAAGATGCTTTTCTAAGTGCCATGTTATTTAACCTCTATCTCATTCGTTAGAGCCTGTCCAGGAAGTCCCTTCTCAAATATGGCTCTGACTATTCCCTTGTTCCCATGAGCGTCACTTATCTTTCCCTTTATTATCTTTCCGGCAGGAGATTTCCATTCTACATGTTTCCCGGCAAATTTCTTTGCCTCTTCCCTGCTCTTGCATCCAAGGTCAAGAAGAAAATGCTTCTCATGAATGTTTGTCTTACCACGTCTGAATTGTACAATTATGCCTTTCATTTTAATTTGTATTCTATGTTATAAATCAGGGTTTTTAAAGGTTTTTAACA
>CAZEOE010000084.1:0-3546 GCA_964513665.1 Candidatus Woesearchaeota archaeon
AGCACGTCAAGGACGCCGCGCAGCAACTCGAAGAAACGCTGATCTGGATGATGGACATGGCCCGCAAGGGCGAGATTTGAAGGGGCGTCAGCAAATGCGATTGGCGCAGCTTAGTGTCGCTTAACGCCAAGCTAACCTGCGAGCTACGAGGCGCGAAGCGCCAACGTAGCGAGTCAGGTTGAGCGCCGTGTTAAGGGTGCATTATCTTCAGAGGTTTGCCTTCTTAAACAGACGGTTCAACGCCCTACCAGCTCTTTTGGCGTCTCCTGTTAAGAGATACTCACCATGGTCTACTTCGTAAGCGGTGCTCAAATAGGCCATGCCGATAACTCCGACTGCCTTCTTAGAAAACTCAAGGAGCGGATTAATTTCGCCCCAAGTTGTTCTTGCCATACTTTCCGCGGCAATCGCTTCATGATGCGCAATTTTCTTGTCCCTCGCTATTTTCAGCGCATTCATCGGTCCCGATAGCTTGGAAGGATCATCTGCACTGACAGAAGGCATAGCTGTTCGCAACAGGACTACAAGCAATTTTGTTAGTTCGCTATCAGATTTTTTCTCTAGTGATTTCTGGTCCGCTCCCAACTCAAGCAGTCTCTTTCGCAGGATTCGAGGCTCGGCAATCGGTATCCTCTCAGCGTTTTCATCAAGAATCTTTAATGCACTAGGTATGCTTCTGGTTGGGTATCTTGCGTTTGGTTGTTCAAATATTTTCGTTATTGCGAGAATCACTTGTTCCGTAAGATATCCCTGCAAATTACCGAATAGATCCCCGAAGCTCGCGCGATTTAGGACGTCAGAGCTAGTTCCGATTTCGTCTAGGAGGGAGATACACTGGTCAGCTTTGAAAATGTCTACAGCCACACCTTCGGAAATTATATCTTTCAATGCTTGCACGGGATCTTTCATGATTAATGCTGTGGCACCCTAACGTCTGAAATCACCGGCGCTGCGCGGCTTCATCGCGTAGCGTCCGGTGGATTGATGGGTTGGGCGGCAGTTTCAGTCTCCCTAGGAGAGACGTATGGCTCACGGAATCTTCCACCAATACGTTGAACAATACACGGGCAGGTTGTTCATGGGTGTCCATGTACGAGCCTCCCACATATTCGTGCCATTCGAGTACTTAACGTCGTCATGCATATTGTCGTAAACGCTCTTTGTGATCCATGTCGCCTTATCGGACAGCGTGGTTAGCTTGGCCGCATAATTGGCGGCCCTACCTATCCATACAAGATCGTTGTCCCCACGCACGCCGATTCGGGCCGTCCGCAAACGGCTCGTGTCTATGCCAACAACGTGCTTCAAAGTAAATGCCTTAGACGGATACTGCGCGCTTAACGCAGGGCGAATAATCTCGCAGACGGCAAAATTGATCTTCAATGCGCATCGCACGGCAGAGGTGTTCTTCGAGTTTCCAGTGAACACTGCCATCACACGATCACCGTCGTATGCCGTAATCACTCCGTTCTCGCTTTTGATTACCTCTGCCGCACAACGGAGGTAGGTCTTGTACACCTCGGCGCTAAATGTCCAGTCAAAGTTGTCGACCATGTTGGTCGATCCGTCCAAGTCCGCGTAAAGGACAGTGGCGGTTTCAAGGTCCTTTGCATGATTGGCGTTGAGGCGCAAGTCCTCTGACGCTGGCACGACAGTAGTTGTTTGTACTTCCCATTGCGCGGAGAAAGTGGCTTTAACTTCGGCGGTTAGGTCATCCTTTAAGCCCATTGCGGCCCCCTACTGCTTTTTCAACAACGTAAGAATCGCCGCAAACCACGGCAGTATCGAAACAAATGACCAATACATGCTCGCACGTACCCAAGAGAACTTTTCGCACGCAATCTGAGCATTTCGATGAATTTGCGCAGTCCAGTCCTCAAGCAACTCAACGTCCGACGTTTCCTTGAACTTCTCGAAGTACTCGGCTTGGTCGAGTTTTCCGATACGACCGAAAAACACTAAGGACTTCAGTGGCCCGTCAAGTCGGGGCAAGACAGCCATTGCAGCGCAGAAAATACCAACACCGGCGGCCACTCCGGCACTAATTGCCCATAGGTACGCCCATGATGTTCTGGCTACAGCATCGGCCCCCGCATAGGCTGCGCCAACGCTACCAAGCAAAGCTGTATCAATCGCGACTATTACGCCGACCTTTACCTCGGCCGCAGCGACCCAAGCCAAGTTCCTTTCAAGTACCCATTGCGCAACGAGTAAGCGTTCTCGTTCATTACTCACAGATGGCCCCCTGTTCTTGATTCGGTCAGTGCTCGAGTAGCGGCCTTGCCACCCAACGCTGAGTTAAGGGGCGGCTAGCCCCGACAGCGACATCGTAAACGGCCTTGCGAGCTGCTGCAATGCATCTTACGTCCCCTTGAACGTCAAGGTTAGGCTAGCGGCCTGGCCTCGTATCATCAAAGCTTCCAAGACGTGTCAGCCGTCCTGACACGGGGACATGCGTCAGCATGCTGTCCCTGAGCGAAGCGAATCACTCACCTGCGTCCTCCAATCAAGCACGGCCTTCATGTAGACCAAAGGGGTTTTAAGAGAGGCGATCCCGCCACCGGTGCGAGCGCTCAGCGGCGCACGGTGGCGGAGCCGCCGTCCCTAGACTAGATATAAAGGACACTTAAGTACGGAAATCGGTAAGACAAAGGGGTACGTCGCTTAGTAACACAGTACCCTGTAATTACATGCACTGGCTCAGACACCGGCAGCGGTGCCCAGTAACACAGCTATTGATAACTGCAATCCAAGAGACAAGAGAGGGTGAAACGGAAGGGGTGAAGGGTGTGGAGTCTATCCCAAGCCTAACGTGCAAGCTCAGGGGCGCGAAGCCGGCTTGCCGGCGAAGCGTCCCGCTGGAGCGTAATGTTAGACCTCATAGACTTCGATCGAACCGGGTGAAATAAGGCTCGGAGAGCGATGCGACTTAACATCCGGATTGCTCATGCGAACACTGTAGCCTTTTGCAATCCAGTCCAGCAGCTCAGCCTCGTTTTTAACCCGCACATAGTCCTTTTCAAAGCGAGTCGGACTAACAACGAAATGTTTATCCTCGTGAAGATGCGGACTGAGAATTGCGCCAACAGAACGACCGCGTTTCACTGTGAAACGAATTTTTTTCATTTTCTTATTTCCAGTTGAAGTGTTAATTGGTTTTGTATGACGCCTGAAATTACATTCGTAACATAGCGGCCGAATATTGGAAATATCGTCACTCCCTCCCTGAATTACCGGAACGATGTGATCTTTTGTCCAGACGCTACGGTAGCGGCTGTCAGGGCGGGGCGGAATGTCGTGCCAACGGCGTCCACAATCCGGGCAGCGTAGGGTAGCGGCAAGCAGTGCTTTCCACTCAGAAGATGTATGTGTTCCACCATTCTTCTTAAGCCGAGCGTTCCGCACTTTCGCACGCTCATTGCGACAGTCCATGCACCGATCCCACTGATTGAACCGTGTGCCGCCACATTTGGTGCAGATTTTCATGAGGTCTAACGCTGAGTTAAGGGGCGGCTAGCCCCGACAACGTCATCGTAAACGGCCTTG
>CAZEOE010000085.1:0-3475 GCA_964513665.1 Candidatus Woesearchaeota archaeon
ATGTGTTGGAAATTCTCTTCGGGAACTTAAAGAAACATATGGCTATCTTGAATGAGACTGAAATTTTGATTAACGGAAAGTGGTAAAATGCATTTAAATAAGCTGATATTGTCTGAATTCTATGAGAATAAAAGGGATGTTTGCATTGTTTGCTCTTTTTTTGCTTTTTTTTGCGGGAGTTGCAAGTGCTGTTGGAGATGTTGCTTACATATACAGGAAGCAATTTAGAATCGATGAGAATATAGTTAAAACTTTTGAAGACGATGGTTTGGTTGTTGATTTGATTAATGAAAAAAATCTGCCTAGCAACTTTAACGGGTATGATTTGGTATTTGTCGGTGATGAAAATTTTCTCAACGCGAATAGAATTCCTGTCAATGATAAGAAGGCAATAATTGTTAATTATTATAACGCTCCCACGTGGGGAATTACAGACTTTGAGGGAATATCTCAGCTTGGGGCTTCTAAACCGTTGAGCGTTGTTAAGGATGGGAGAGTTGTTCCGGCTTACACAAGTGCTTTTTTCCCTAATTCTTATATAACAATTTCTTATTATTATTTGGGTCAGAACAATATTGCTCCTTCTCTTCAGAGTATTGCTAAGACTGAGCCAACTTCATCTGGGGGAGATTTTGGTGATGTGATAGCTTATGCGGAGGCTGGAGACAGACTTCTGAATGGAAAGACCCAAAGAGAGAATCTATGTTTCTTCGGAATAGTTGCTAGCGATTACTGGACTCCACAGGCAAGAAATTTATTTAATGATTGTTTTGGTTTTGTAGCTTCGGAGTGTAGCGAAGATAGTGATTGCGGTAATTCAAGTTTTGTTGGACAGCCATTTTGTCAGGATGGAGATGTTTACAGAGATAAGGTTATTTATGATTGTTCCAAGAATAAGGTTTTGAATAAATGTGTCGATTCTGAAGAGTCTGTTTTGATTGAGGATTGTCAATTTGGGTGTGAAAATGGCGCTTGTCTTGCAGGAACACACGATGTCGGATTTGTTGATTTTTCCACAAGCATAGATAAGATAAAGATAGAGACTAATAATGGGACTGATGTTTTGGGTCAGTCTTTATTGTGTAATGAAAACTACAAGATATCTGTAACTTTGAAGAATTTTGGTGATCTTCCTGAGAATGTTTCTTTTTCCGGAAATGTAGGAAACATTAACTTTAGCCATAATAGTGTAAACAATATCGCTCCTGAGGAAACTTCTTTGAGGACTAGGACTGTAAACTTTAGTTTGTTTGAGGGAAATTATAATTTAACTGTACGCGCGAATTTGTTGGGTGATGAAAATGTATTGAATAATTTGGCTTCTAGGAGTTTGTTCGTTTCTTGTCCTATTATAGAATGTTCTTCCGATACAGAATGCAATGATAACAATCAGAGTACTCAGGATGTATGTCTAAATCCTGGAACGCCTGATTCTATGTGCGAGCATTATCCTATTGCGTGTAATAGGGATTTAGATTGTGGAACAGATGGATTTATAGAGAGCCCTTTCTGTTCTCTGAATAATTCTAAGGATGTCTTGAGGAAATTCCAAAAGTTTAGTTGTTTGAATCCAGGAACGAGAAATGCTTTATGCAGATCTGATATAGAGAATAGGCTTGTGCAAACATGCTCTCAGATTTGCACCAATGGAAATTGCGGAGGTATAAGATGCAATAATGATTTAGAATGTAACGATAATAATCCTTTGACAAATGATAGGTGTATAAATCCTGGAACTGTAATAAGCGAGTGCAGGAATACTCCGATAAACTGTGCATCCAATCTTGACTGCGGTTCGACTGGTTTTATAGGGAATGAATATTGTTCGTTGAACAACGTTTCAAAGAATTTTCAGACTGCAACATGTATTAATCCTGATACTAAGGAGTCTTTCTGCGATATTAAGATAGAATCGAGAAGTTTAGAGAGCTGTCAGTTTGCATGCTCGGAAGGAGCATGTGTAAGATGTGACTCGAATTTGGATTGCAACGACAATAATCCTAACACAAGAGATTTATGTAATTTGCCTGGGACAAGAGACTCCTATTGTTCTAATGACCCTATTGGTGGAGATGTAAGCTGTAATAGCGATGCTGAATGTGGCTTAAGCACACCTTTGAGTGCACCTTTCTGTTCCGTGAAAGATGTTAACCAGCTTGTATTGGAATGGCAGTGCAACAATCCAGGAACTGTGCAGAGTTATTGTTCAAGTATGGTTGAGAGGAAACTGGTTAGAACTTGTAGTGAATTTTGTTCGAATGGCAATTGTATAGATATAAGATGTGTAACGAATGTTGATTGCAACGACAATAATTCAAACACTGTCGATGTATGCAACAATCCAGGAAGTGAAAATAGCTTCTGCACAAATAATCCTATTGGAATAATATGCGATTCAAACTCTGACTGCGGGAATGACGGATTTATAGGGAATAATATTTGCTATGGAAACAGTGTTACAAGACTTTTCCAGAGTTTCACTTGTTATGCACCAGGAACTCCTTTCAGTTTCTGTTCTTCATCTTTGTCACAGAAGACTATTGAGCAATGCTCTTTCACTTGCTCCAATGGGCAATGTATTGGACAGGAGAATGAGTGTGTTCCTGGACAGACACGGAGTTGCGGATTCAGCAATGTTGGAGAATGTAAACTTGGGACTCAGACATGCGGGGCAAATGGATTTTACGGAGCTTGTGTTGGAGCGGTAAATCCAACCGGAGAGGTTTGTGACAATAAGGACAATAATTGTAATGGGCAGAGTGATGAAGGATTACAGTGCGTTCCTGATAAAAAACAATGTGATGATGATATTGACAATGATGGAGATGGATTCATAGACTATCCTGCTGATCCTGGATGCGTTTCTAGATTGGATGATTCTGAATTGCCTGTGAATAGCGTTCCTGATAAAAAACAATGTGATGATGATATTGACAATGATGGAGATGGATTCATAGACTATCCTGCTGATCCTGGATGCGTTTCTAGATTGGATGATTCTGAATTGCCTGTGAATAGCGTTCCTGATAAAAAACAATGTGATGATGATATTGACAATGATGGAGATGGATTCATAGACTATCCTGCTGATCCTGGATGTACATCAAGAAACGATGATACTGAGACTGGGAGACTTTCGGAGTGTGATGACGACATAGATAATGATAGAGATGGATTCATAGACTATCCTGCTGATCCTCAATGTTCCTCGAGATTGGATAATAAAGAAAGCTAGTTCAACGAAAGTTTTAAATTCATATTGGAGCTTCGTTTTTTATGAAATGTAAGTGTGGAAATGAAATAGACTTGAAAATTGGTTCAAAAGTCGTTTCTAAGGGATGCGAGGTTTTAACAGCGATGACTATGATTGCTACAATAAAATGTTCTAAATGTGGAGCAATGTCTCAGGTACCTATTTCAAATGATGTTAAATTCGAGAAAAATGATAGGTGACAAATTTTTAGCAGGCTATGTT
>CAZEOE010000086.1:0-3397 GCA_964513665.1 Candidatus Woesearchaeota archaeon
TGACCAGTTGCGCGAGTTTCCATGTCTTACGGGACAATCGGCGCACTTTCCCGGCTTTATACGTGCCAACAGGTTCACCACAGATGTCCACATTCGCAGAGCGCACAGCGCATCTTGATGATGTAGCATTACGTGGGTTATTCGGTCGTCCGGTCAGTACGCGGGTGGTGATTGGTTATCCATTCATTACGAGTTGATCGGGCTCGGTGACCTCGCCAGTGGTGGTGTCGACGGACTCCTCGTCCACGACCTCGACGGACTCCACGTACTCAGGGGCGTCGATCTCGACGCCCTGCGTGACGGTGTTGTCGAGCCGGATTGCATCGCGCACCTCTACAGACTTCGGCGCCAGCTTCGACAGGCGCAGGATCACGGTCTTTTTCGCCATGGCGTCGAAGTGATCCTTCCACGTCCCGGCGAGCGCGCCGTTCTTCCAGCCCGACTTCGAGAACGCTTTCGCGTGCTCGGTCACCTCATGCATCGTCATGTAATCCCAGATGTACCCGCCGTTCGTGAGCTTGACGTACCCGAAGTATCCGATCACGTCGCCGCGATTCTCCGCCGCCTTGCGCAGATGCGGCGTGCTCTCCGGTCCGTAGTCGAACGAGTATTCGTCGTTGCGGCAGACGTCGGTGACCGTGACCGAGCCCACGAGTCCGCTCTGATACATGAGCTGCACCATGCCCTTGTACCCGATCTGGAACTGCGCTTCACTGCCGTAGGGGATGATGTAGCACTGCCCGTCGATGTTGGGCTCGAGTCCGAGCCGCACGGCCTGAAGAATCGCTCCGACCAGGGACACGGCGGAGCAGCGCATCAGATTGGGTGTCGTGCGAATCGTGGTCACGGCGATACGCGCGAGACGTTCGGGCGAGACGTGCTTCGGGATAGTGGACTGAATGGTTTTCCACTGCGCCTTGAGCATGGAGGCGACCGTCTCGTCGGTCGTGGCGGGACGCCGTGCCACCTCCGCCCCGTTCGCCTTCTCCTGCGCGCGCTTCGTCAGATCCGTTGTTGTTGCCATGGTGTTACTGTCCTCGCTTAACTGTGAAAACCCGTGTGGTCGATTCAGTTGTGTATTCATCCGCCAGCGCAGGGTGATCGGCGCGCAGGCGCTTTGCGTCGATGCTCGCGCGCGACTGCGTGCGCCACGTGATTACCGCGTCATGCACCAGCCCGCGCTCGTGCTCACCGATCAGCCCCTTGAGTGTGTTCGCAGCGCGCTGCTTGCGCTCCTCCGCCGCACGGATGTCCTCACACGCGCGCTCGTACTCGCGCACGTGCGCCAGCGCGTCGGGCATGAGCATCACCTCCGTACCCGGCTCGCTCGATGGATACATTGTGCGCAGGGCATCCGCACTCGCATCCGATCCGTCGGGCGAGGGAGGCACGCCCGCCTCGACATGCTCGCGCCAGAACCGACCGGCGGCGATGCACATGGCCTCGCAGAGTTCGTCGTCGCGCTCGGTGTCGCGCATGATGAGACGGTTGCCGCCGACCAGCGCCGCGAACGATCCCCATTCGAGGTCCGTGATCCAGAGATACCACTGGAGTTGCAGCATGTACTCGTCCGGCACGTTGTCGCCATCCCAGCCGCGTCCGCCGAAGTATCCGGTGTTCTTGACTTCGAGCACTCCGCGCCCGCGCTCGTGATCCGTCTGGAGCCGGTCGATGTTGGCGAGCGCCCACGGGTGGTCCGGGTGCTGGAGGATGGCGTTGACCCGCTGCACGCGGCGTCCGGTGCGGCGCTCGTACTCGGCGGCAATCACCGGCTCGAGCGCGGTTCCCCAGGCCATCGCCTCGCTTTCCTCGCGCTCCGGCGCGGCGCCGATCTTGTCGAGGTAGACGTCGAGCGGGGAGCGCCAGCGTGACAGGCCCATGACGGCGGCAATGTCCGATCCGCCGATCCCGCGCCGGCGACCATCGAGCCACGCGGTGTGATCCTGCGCTCGCGTGTCCGCCACGCGCAGCGCACGGGTGCCGGGGTAGAGCGTGACCTCAGACATATTCCACCTCCGGGAGTGTGCGCACCGTCTCCCCATTGGCGGCCAGCACCCCGACCGCATCCGCGTCTGTCATCAGCGCGGCGACGTCGAGCATGATCGGGTAATGATGGCGGACGTCATCGCTCTCTCTATCCATCACATGACGCGGGCGAGGGGACAGACTGCCCGAGGCGTGCGCCGTTGCCGGCGTGCTCTGAGGGTTGATGACGCGGTGGATGACGTCCGCCACGATTGCGGCCCAGTGGGTGCGGATCCACGGGTCGGTGAGATCGAGCCCGAGCACGTCCTCCGCCTCATCCGATGCGATGCTGACGAGATTGAGGCGGCTGCACTGCGGGGCGTCCTCGCGCTCCAGCGTGCATGTCCAGCGCACGGACTCACTGCGCGGGCGCCGGTCGTACATAGCGTAGGGGCAATCCTCACATTCGACGGCATCGCCGTTTTTAACGGCGTTGTCAAACCGCCATGCCGTGCCGTTACGGATCGCGTACTCGACGAGCACACGTAGATCGGATCGACGGGCGAGCGGGTGCCCGTCCACTGAGTATACCATGTGTTGACTCTCAGGTAATCGCGTTGTAGGTTGCATCGTCACTCCGTTGTATTTGTTACTGCCGCCCGCGCCCATGCGGGCGGTGGTGTTATTTGGTGTCGCGGACCAACTGGTACACGCCGTACGGCGTGCCGCGCTTCGTGTACCGCGTCAAGGTGAGGATGTTCTTGCCGTCCCTGCGCAGGCGACTGATGTACTCAGACAGCCGGTTGGTCTTCGCCTTGCGGTACGCGGTCATCATGTCGAGCGGTTCGCCGGTTTCGAGCAGGCGCAGCACCCGCGCCTTCGCGGTATCCTCCATGCGCTTCATCGGCTCAGATCCCACACTATCGACCAGCCCGCGATGGCGATCATGCACAGCGCGATGATTGCCAGTACCAGCACCCGCGTGATGCGGTCGAGCATGTCACAGGTGTCACGATCCTGCGTTGTCATTGCGATACCTCCTGTTTGATGGTGGATGCGTGCTGTATCATTCGGTCTGCCGCCTCACGGACGGCGCTCCAATCGTGCGCTCGCGCGGCCTGTATGACCCGCGCCTGGGCCTCGGTGATGGCCAGCACGTTGTCATCGACCGAGCCGTTGAGGTCACAGATCACCGGGACAATCGTCCAGCCCTGCGGGAGCATGGACTCAAGCCCGCGACGCATGTACCGCCGCACAGTGGACGGTGACACGCCGAGTTGTCCGGCGGCATCACGTATGGAGATGTAGAGTGGAGGCAGAGCGGACATGTCAGGCGGCGGGCTGGAGATCTTCGGTCGGAAGAATGCGCTTGACCCGCATCCCGGTTTCGAGTACCTCGCGGATGAGAGTGGAGAGCAGCACGCCGTCACGC
>CAZEOE010000087.1:0-3379 GCA_964513665.1 Candidatus Woesearchaeota archaeon
CAATGACGACTGGTTTAGAACTAACCATTATTGACGACGACAACGACGACGGCCTGATTATCGTGAAGCACGATCTAGGACGAGCAACCATCAACACCAGACAGCATCAGGTTGTTGGTCTATGCCGCGGGCAACGCGGTTTCCGTGAACAAATGAACGTCCTCTCCTTACTACACGGTAGAGGACAAAGAAGGTGACAATGATGGAACAAACGTATGAGTGTCGAGATTGTGGGACGAGTGTGACTAGCGTTCGTTCCAGAGGTAGGCCAAGAATGACTTGCGCTGCTTGCGTGAAGAAGAGAGCTAACGAGTGCTCTCGGCAGTACCAAGCGAGGAAGCGAGAGGAGAGGAAGAAAGAAAAAGTTGAGGTGGCTTATGTTCAAGGGCGTGTTGAGTAATAACATTGAGATGAACATTGACGATTATGGGAAGGTAGTGTTTAACGCTACCGTCTTGCTCGTCGGGTTGTCGAGATCTGAGCTTGATTCAGTCCTGTCTAGTGTTGATGTGAAGGAAGGAACGATTGGCCTGGTTGTTGAACCGTTGGTGCCTCGACCGTGAACAACTTGACGAACACGCGGTGTACGCATTGCGACCACTTTAAGTACTTGCACGAGGAGAAGTGCGTCGTGACTCGTTGTGATTGTGAACGGTTCGTGCCGCCTCGAGAACGAGTAAGCCAGAGTTCACTCTATAAGTTTCGTTTTGACCGGTCGCAGTACCCGAAGGCTCGGGTTACGAGCAAGGAGAACATGGAGCGTTGGGAAGGAGTGCGGAGGTATGAGCGCTTATGACTGACGAGACTCCTGATCCGGTGTTCGTGAAGCGGAAGCCCGGTCGGCCACCGAAGAACCAAAGCGCTACGCCTTCTTACTCGCCGACGAAGGAGGCCGAGGAGAGTAGTAAGAAGCCGAGCCACGATGCGAGGTTGCAATACTATCGGGTGTTGGAGTACGTTATGCTTAATATGAAGAGCGCCGCGCTACTCGGCAACTACCTCGGTTGGTACCGGACGCTACGGGAGTTTCATATTATGATCGTCGGTTACGTCCCACCATCAAAGCTGGAAGGGATTAAGGAGCGCTTCGCCATGGCCAAGCACCTGCTGGATAAGCAGCTAGGGATGAGCACGTACAACCGAGATCGCGTAGTCCAAACTGCCCAACAATACCGTGTTGCCGAGATGGACGAGTTGTTCTTCGACATTGAAGAACGACTCCACGTTGCGGCCAGGGATATGATGTTGCCAACGAAAGTAGAAGAACTACTCGCGTTCGACGAGGAAGCGTTCCTCAGAGACAGCGACTTATAACTGTGGAGATGTGAAACCATGCATCGAGAAAGCGCCATTTTTTCTTACAGCAAACCAATACCTCGTTGTTGTGATCTCTGCGAACGAAAGGCAGAGTTTTTTATTTATGCTAAGAACTTATTGTCACGAACTACGTTGTTCGTGTGTAAGGAACACAACACCATGTGGTACGCTGATAAGCTAAATATTTGAGGTGAATCGTATGTTGTTTAAGAAAGACTTGCCCAGGTTCATCACGAAGCACGTGATGAAGATGTTGAGTGATCAGGACGTGGTGTGGTTGATGGAGTACGTCGCGCTTGACCTGGCGAGTGGTCACGAGTTGAGTACAACGAAGAAGGGCAAGACTGACTTCGCCAGTGTCGGGCAGAAGGCTATTAAGAACTTGTCACCGAAAGAGCGGGTTGAGTTTATTAAAGAGCTGGCGTCGCAACTCCACCAGCGGATGCCGTGATCGCCCAATGCCTTACGTTGAACAGTACAAGCCGGGGTCGGTGGTTGGTGAACAATACGCGAGGCTTATAAAGCTCAGTGGTTCGGTGATCGGGAAGGACCAGAAGGACGACGACTTCATCCTGGTGATTGCTGGAACGGCTGGTAGCGGCAAGAGCAGCCTTGGGTTGCACACGTACACCTTGCTCGACCCTGACACTTGCTCAATTGATAACGTGGCGCTAACGCCTCAGGATCTCGCCAAGGCGTTCAAGACAGCGGGGTCAAGAACGGACGGGTTTCGTTACGTCCAGTACGATGAGGGCAAGCTCAACCGCAGGGATTGGGCTACTGAGTGGAGCAAAGACCTATTGAGTATGTACCACGACATCCGCGGTAAGAACATCTACCACGTTTGGTGTACGGCAATGCCGAACATGATAGACAGGGAGTTCGTTGACTCTAGGGTTAAGGGTTTCGTGTTTGTGTACAGTAAGGGGAAGTTTGCTCGTCGGTTCTTATACTTCACCAAAGGCGATCTCCTACGCTTTATGGAGGCGAACGATAACAAGATAAGCATCAAGCTTTTAAATAAGCACGGTGCGACGTTCGCAAGGCTCGACAGCTACTTCCTTAAGTACACCGGCCCGCTCTGGGCCGCCTACGCTGATAAGAAAGACGACAGGATGGACCAGCGCATTGACGAGTTCTATGAGAAGTACGCAGACGAGAGTACGAACCTGACGCAGTTCTCCAAGCAGAACAAGGTAAGTCCAATGACCGCCAACAAGTGGTTTAAGTACGGCGTTGAAGCCGCGCTCCTCAAAGAAGATGAACATTACAAGACGAATGGCATTGGAGCCGTCACTTTGAACAAGAAGGGGCAAGATGAACTCCTTTTCATAATGAAAACACAGCATACTAAGGGGGACGTTGGCGATAATAGGGTGTTTAAGGCCAATGATTATTTATTTAACGCGCGACAGGGCCAGAATCGCCAAACGGAGGGTGAAGAAGCCTCTATTTCCCTCAAATCGGCTCATACGGCCTCCGATTCCGTAAAGAAGGCTCATACGGTCGCTGATTTCGTCCGCAGCGCCAGGGAAACAATCAGTGACGGGGTACTACGGGTACGCGATGTGGTAGAGATCAAGACCCGGCAAGGAGCAGGTGACGAGGAAGGTGATTTAGTATGAACTGGATTACTCCAAAGGATCGTGTGAAGATGAAACAACGATTAACAAAGAAGATCACGGTACCGGCCTGGGCGTTACTGGTCTTTATTGCCTTTGCTGTTATGGCCGCTGGCGCGCTGTTAGCACAGGTCATTGACAGCGAGAGTGCCGCCGCCGTTAAAGCTTATAAAGAAGCTGAGTATCTAAAGACCGCTTCCTTATCTGACATTCAGGAGTTGACGGTTAAGACTGCGTGGTATCGTGCCGGACAGTTCTCCGGCTTCGTCCTAGTAGTTCTCACCGTTGGCGCGGCGATTGGTCTATCTCACGGCATATCCATTGTTAGGGTGTCAAAATGAGCTTGGAGGGTTGGTTTTATAGCCTGACTGACTCGCAACAGAACACTCTGATGATGTTGGCGGTCCTCGCCGCGATCCTATCCGTATCGTTCGTTGTTT
>CAZEOE010000088.1:0-3373 GCA_964513665.1 Candidatus Woesearchaeota archaeon
ACATTGCGACTATCACGCAGAATCAATCTTCCCAAGATACTCATGAATTCTTTCAATAGTCTGAGGAACTATAAAGTTTTCAATTTTGTTCTTAAAAATCTCTGACAAAGGCGCAAATTCTGAAAGTCTGTATTTATTTTCCTGTTTATCAACGAGCATCAAATCGCGTAGCCTCTTAAGCTGTCTTCTTATGTTAGACTCAGCAAGACCTTTAACTTCAAGAGAATTTTCTTTTCTGACTGCCTCTATCTGATCCCGAATATCAAAAGAAGACAGCCATTCGCTCTTCTTCCTAGATCCCTCCAGAACAAGAAGCATATCAACTATTATATCTCTAGAATCTCCAGGCTGAAGCAATCCCAGAGAAAGACAAACCTTCCTAAGTAAATCCCTTTTGGAAGAATCATAAGGTTTTTCATATCTTCTCAAAGTTATCTCAAGCAAAGGCAAGTCTCTCACCATTGAAAAACTAAAACAACAATTATTATAAATCTAATGTTTCTCAGGACGGCATGAACATTATAATATTGGTAGGAGAAGACCCCTCAAGCTACGGCCAGATAACAGGAATAATAAACCGCTCAGAAGCAGAAAAAATAATTCTCGTAAAAAATAAAAACGTAAAAGATTTCCCAAGCGACGACAGATGCAAAATAATTGAAATAGACAGCGCAAAAGATATTATGAGTTTAAGAGAAGATATAAAAGAAAAACTAAGAAAAGAAGTGAACGCAGACTTCGAAGTATCTCTCTCTATAGCCTCAGGAACAGGAAAAGAACATATGGCTCTAGTTTCAGCACTTTTGGCAATACCAGTAGGAGTAAAATTTATAGCGTTCACAAAAAACGGTCTTGAATTTGTAAATTGACATGGTCAGAGTAAATATATTAAATCCTAAGTTTCTTTCCGACCAGCATCTAGTGGCAGAGTATCTTGAAATAATGATGCTCGCGGGTTATGCAAAGAAACACACTGAATTGAAAGACATCCCTGAAAGCTATCGCCTTGGAAAAGGTCATATTAAATTCTTCAAAAACAAGTTTAAATATCTTAAGCAAAGGCACGAAAAAATAAAAGATGAGATGAAAAAGAGAGGTTTCAAAGCAAATAAGAATCTCGTTATAAAACTAAACAAAGAATACCATGAAGACTGGTCTGCTGGAAAAAAAGATAAAGAAATAATTAAAAGAAGGTTAATCGAAAAAATAAATCTTAAACCAGAATTTTACAGATACTACGGAGAGAGAAAAGATAAAAATTTCTTTATAGAATTGATAAAAAAGTCCTACTAGTTTACAAAAACGAAAAAGCCCACTTAACCATCAAAAGCACAAGCAAAGCAAGCAAGAACCAAGTCATAAATTTATACAAATTGACAGCGACTTTCTCCTTCTTAAATATCCCAAGCATAGTAAGATAAAAGAATTTTCCTCCGTCAAGTATTCCAAGAGGCAACATATTAAACAACGCGACAAGTAAGTTTATAGTAACAAGCCACCACAGCAAATAGTAAACAAACCATCCAAATTCTCCTAGTTTAGACTCATACAAAACAAGAGGCTTCTTAACTTTAGCCAAAGTAAAATCATAAAGTTTTCCTAAAAATCCTCTGTTACCTCCTTCATAAAAAGCAATCCCCATGAAAGCCATTGAATTCCTCTCACCCAAGACAAGATCATAACTCTCAGTTCCTGAAGGAACATCGGTTCCAGGTTTGGTTAATATCGTCTCAACACTAATCTCATCGCCAGGAGAATAAACAGAAAGAGCATTTTGAAGCTCAGCCCTGCTTCTTACGCTCACTCCATTAACTTCTGTAATTGCCCCTCTCAGCCCAGATCTAAATGCAGGAGAATCATCATATGCCGAAACAATGACGCTCTCTCCATTGGAGTATCTATCAACCTCGCTCTTGTCAAGATAATAAGTCTCATTGTTGAAAATAATCTGAGAATACTCTCCAAGCTTCTCCCCAGTCAGCTCTATACCTTGTAAGTTAACAGGAGAAGTAGAATATGCGTTGAACTTGACTCCTTCAGGAACAAAAGATAATGAAAAGAAAGCAATCAAAATCAGAGAGAACAAAATTGTCATGAGAACGTTAGCAAATGTTCCTGCCGCGAGAATAGTCATCTGTGGAATCTTCTTAGCCTTGGACATCTCCTTCTCATCAGGCTCAACAAAAGCGCCAAGCACAGGCCCTAGAAAAGCAAACCCTGTAGCCTTAACCTTTAAATTATAAAATCTTGCGTAGATTCCATGAGCAAATTCATGACTTATGGCGACAACAGCGAGAGCTATAAGAAAATAAGTAAAATACAGTGGAGGGAAAAAAGATTCTAACCCAAATATCTTAGGGAAATAAGGTATCAGTGGTGCAACAGGTGGAGCCTTAGTCAGCAAAGTCACTGGAAACTTCATGTATATGTAAGCGGATTTGGCAAAGAGATATATTCCAGCAACCATAAGACTAAATCCTGAAAACAAAACAACATACTGTAAAGGTCTCAATACAGATCTATACTTCTTTGCAAAAACATCAATGAATTTAACACCTATCTGAGTCCTATACAAATAAAGTATCCCTTGTCTTGTAAGGTTCTTCTTCCTTGTAGACAAAAATATTACAACAAGAACAACAAAGACTACAAGAAATGCCAGATCATAATAAACAAATGCCACCCTACTTTTTCCTCTTTATCGGCCTAAAAACATTTTGCTTGCATTTAGGACACTTAACCTTTCCAGAGATTATTCTCACGGCTTGAGATCTTATCTTCTTCGAGCAATTCTTACATACAAAAACATCACCGAACATTCTCTTCTGAGCCGCAGGTATCTTTGTTCCCATTTTACATAACCCTCATTATCATTCTCTTTCCTTCTATATCCCAGTACTCGACATTTCTATCGCTCTCTATCTGTCCCTTCAAATCAGGGTGATATGGTAAATCAATAGTCTCATAAGTCTCAAGATCCATAACTGAAGCCGAACTATCAGAAACACTCAACACCTGCGCCTTTCTCTTGTCTATATTAGGAACATCAAATCTCTCCCCGCCTGGAACAGTTATAATCTTCTTCTTATCTGAAAAAACACCTACTGCCTCAATTCTACATTTGCTCGCTCCATGTTTCCCAGTCTTACTGATGTCATTAGATCTTACAGCATAAGCCTCGTTATCAGATAAAATAATAGTTCCGGGCTTGGCATCAGTAGCGTTGATAATTCTCAAAACCATAATTCCTCCTGACAAGAATTGTTTATAAAGCTTACTGAAAGTTCCAGAAGAAAGTAAATCGCCATTATTCCAGCAAAAAACTAAGAATGTTTTTAAACTAAGCAATTTTCAGGTGAAAATGGAAAATATA
>CAZEOE010000089.1:0-3366 GCA_964513665.1 Candidatus Woesearchaeota archaeon
GGCAGAAAGATAGTTTTCTATCGTCCGCGTCTTTTTGGCTAAGTTATAAACAAAGCGAAAAGAGAGTTCTCACATATTATTTTCTTACTTCCTCTTTGGCTTGAAATCATCTTTGATTAGACTCAATTTCTCAATAGAACTAAAAGCAAAAGATTTAAATATTTAAGCGTAAATACGTATTTATACATTAAGGAGTAAAATGGTAAGCGTAACAATTTCGGTTCCAGAAGATGTCAGGATGTTAATGAAAAAATTTCCTGAAATAAACTGGTCAGCTATGGTTAGAAAAAGCATTATTGAGAAAGTCAGAGAATTGCAAATGAAAGAAGAAATGCTTTCCCAGTTAGGAAAAGAAAAATCGTTCAATGACTGGGCAGTTAAGTTAGTAAGGGCTGGTAGGAAGAGATAAAATGAAAGTCGTAGTTGATACGAACATTTTATTCAGCTTTTTTTGGGAAGATTCATTTACTAAAAGACTTTTGTCAAGTTCTCCGTTTGAACTTATCTCTCCTGAATATGCTCTTTCTGAATTGCATGAAAATAAAGATGAAATTATGAAAAAAACAAAAATAACAGTCATGGAATTTGAGTCATATATTAATGAATTAAAATTAAAAGTCAAATTTATACCTTTAAAAGATTATGAAATATTTAAAAAAGAGGCTCTCCAAATTTCTCCTGATAAAAAAGATTCAGATTTTTTAGCATTAACATTAGAAAATTCTTGTTATTTGTGGAGTAATGATTCACTGCTCAAGAAACAAAATAAAGTTAAAGTTTTGACCACTGAAGAAATTATATATTTGTTATAATAAAACGCTATGTTGGAGAATTAGTTCTCAGATATTATAAAATCAGCTCAGAAATGCCCGCTATATTTTTAGTAATTTGAAAAAGTGCCCAATATACGAGGAATATGTCGGAAGCCTAACCTTCCGTTCTTTCATATCTTTGATTATCACGACCATATTGTTTTTCTTTCATCATTCTTTCCCACTCTTCTTGTAAATTGAGACCATGGCTATTTGCAATACAACAAACAGTAAATAAAACATCTGATAATTCTTGTCCAAGCCCCTTTGTATCTTCACTTGGTTTTTTCTTTTTAGTACCATGTATATGATTTAATTCTCTAGCTACCTCTCCAATCTCTTCAGTTAATCTAGCCAGCATTTCAAGAGGTGGCCAATATTGTGGAGTAAATTGCCTTGTCCACCTATCCACGTCATCTTGAGCATATTTTAATGACATAAACTAAAAAATATTGCTAAGTTTATAATGATTTATATTACACTTTATGTAACAAAAGTATGATAAATAGTGTGACACAACTTATAAACTTAGCTACCAGAAGTGTCAACTATAGTTTTTCCAAATATTTTTCTAAAGCTATAACAAAAGCTTTTCTTTTTCTTTTGTCTTTAGTAGGATGTATTCTGAAATAATATGCTTTATGAATAATATGGGTCTTATCCTTTATGAATTTATTTAAGCCTTTCCACGTTCGCGGAGGAGACTTACCAAATAACACTTGTTCAGAATAAGATAACCAGAATACTTGCTTAATTAATTGTTGAAAACCAAATTCCCCTTTTTTATGTAAGGGCAATGATTTATTTTTTAACATTTTTACCTCATCTGCAAACATTTTATCCCAACTTCTCAATGGATAATCTAGTTTTGATAATTTCTTACCATATATCCATTCGTGATGCTCTAAATCTCTTAGAAATGTATCTGCTCTGCCCCAAAGTCTGTTTTTTTGTCTGAGTTCTGTGTAAGCTATGGGTAATAATTCTGCAGGTTTCAAAATTTCTTTATTCTTATCTCTTAAAAGTCCTAAACGTTTCATCTCTCTTCGGTCATTCACAATTGGCAATATATCTATATCACTTTTTCTCTTTAATTCTCTTGTTACAAAACTGCCCTTGATGTAAATAGAAATAAGATTATCCTTAGAAATATTATCTATCAAGAATTCAATCGCTTTTTCAGTAGAAGTTATGGCTTTTCTTTCGATTGGGGTAATATTTCGCCATCTTTTCCAAAATTTATTTATCACAACTATACTTATCGGTTTAGCTTTATTAAGTTTATCGATAAATAATGCGTTGTCCAAAAAAAGGCGTTATTAGAAATAGCCTATTTTTTCAATACTAATAGATAAGCACTTGAGTTCAAGGCATTTGTTGTTAATGCACACATTAATTTACTCTCTTCAGTTTCGTGTTGCTTTCCGTCGTTCGGGTCGTTATACCAAAATTTTCCATCTATATATCTGCTTACAACAATGAAATGTCCCATCTCAGACTTTTTCTCACCATATAATATTGATGAATTAACTGCTAGTATGACCGGTAACTTTTTTCTCAGGAAATTTAAAATAATTGATTTGGAAGGTTTCCTTATTTTTGCTTTTCCATAGAATAATTTTCGGTTATAGGAATAAACTTCTGTTTCGAAGTCAATACCTTGAGCGAACTCTGCCAGTTCTATTGTTCGCACACCATACTTCTTTATTCCCTTAATACTTTTTATTATCTTGTCTGATGAGACGTCTGTCTTGAAATATTTTAAAACCATTCTCAAAGCGACTATTCCACAATCAAGTTTTGTTTTTTGTTTTAACAGGGGAACTTTAACTTTATCCATAAGTTACTTATGTAGCAAACTTATAAAAATGTTATCTGACGTAATTAATTTTATAATTCTCAATAAGGTCTTCAAAAAGAATACCTGATTATAAAAATATGCCAACAATCTGTAACAGTTAGTAGAAACTATCCTTGTAGTAAAGAAAGTAAACCCTTAATTTTATTACTATTTTCTTTTGCTTGTGGCGTTGTCTCGCCATAAAAATCACGTCCATCTGCTCCAGGAGCAGATCTCAAGGCTAATGCTATATGTTCACTCAAGGGAGCAGCCATATATTCAGATATATCTGCTAAGAATGCTCCCTTTGTTCTTTCTTTTGAAAATCTCGTTCCCCAATAGTCCTGCTTCCGTTTTTCCCATCTTTTAAGATTTCTTCTATCATCCTTATTTGATGTACCATTTTCACGTGCTCTTTCCATTCTCTCATGAATAGCCATAATGGGGCTAACTGCGAGGCTTCTTAAGTTATCCACAGCAGTATCATAAAGTAAAAAAAAGAACATTTCATCTTCAGTTAAAGGAGGAGTATTATACATGTCAGAGACGGTGGAGTAATGTCTGTATAAAAAAGCTCCATCTTTTTTTATTGCATGTATTTCGTTTCCCATGAAGAGCCACATAAATATAGACTATATAATTCTTTCTGAACCATTCACTATTTTACACATACTCTATCTACACACTTGCTCATATTTTCTTTAAATCCTCAGC
>CAZEOE010000090.1:0-3330 GCA_964513665.1 Candidatus Woesearchaeota archaeon
AGATATTTATACAGTTGGAGATAATGTAGGTTTAAGCGGGGTGCCTGAAAGATGAGGAGGTTGATTGCTTTGTTTGCTATTGTTGTTTTGCTTGTTAATGGAGCTTATTCTGCGGGCGATACGGGATTTGTAGCGAGTGTTTCTAAAAATGATATACAATTTAATGACAGAGCTAATTATATTATTGAGAATGGTTTAGATGTAGAGGTATCAGGGATTGTTGAAGCTATAATAAGAGAAGGTTCTAACTCTGAAATTGTTGATTATTTTCTTAAGGGAGATGATGGGAGAAGATACAAGATGTATGGCTTTGATTTTTTTGAGTTTGGTAAGAGGGTAAGTATTCGAGGGAGATATCTGGAAACTGATATCAGCGATGAGGAGTATGAAAATGAGTACGATTTGGTTGTCAGGGATTATAATTTAAATTTTGAGCGTGGAGGTGTGGCTTCAGAACCTTCATTAGGCGAGTACAATTTGGGCGAGTACAAAGTTGCTTTAATCCTTATAAATACAGGTAACGGACTTTCTTCTTCACAGGCAAGACAGAGATTTGAATCTATGGTTTCTTCAAAAATTGCTTCATGGTCATATGGAAAAACTTATTTGAATGTCGAGGTTTTTGGACCTTACAATCTTCCGGGACAGGACTATTGTGATTCGAATTATCTTGATCTTGTTGATCAATATATAGACTTTTCTAAATACAAAGGAGTGATGGTTGTTTTTCCAAAATCTGCATGTTCAGGTACTGGAGGGTTGTCCACTATAGGTCCAGGTGGAAAGTGGATAAATGGGCAGGAATATTATTTTTCAAGCTCTAAGATAAATGGAGTTGATACTTTTTCGACAACAGATACACCATTGCATGAATTTGGTCATCAGCTTGGCTTGAATCATGCCACTGACTCTTTTGATGTTATGGCTTCAGGTTATGGTAGATCAACTGAGCGATTTAATGCAGCTGCTAGCGAACATATAGGCTGGTTGGATGAGTCTAATGTTTTGCAGATTGATGACTTTGAAAATTCTGAAGGTGAGTATGTTTTAGAGTCATTAGATATTAGAGGAGAGGGTTTGAAGGCTTTGAAAATAAAAGTTGCTGATTACTCTGGAGGAGGGTATTATTATTTCTCTTATAGATCTCCTTGTCAGTCTGTTTATTGTGATTCTTTGAATGTTCATAATGGCTTTTTATCTAATGGTGCTATAATTTCAGGATACTTTAGACAGGGTGAGACTTTCTATTTGGATCCGAGTGAAACTTATGGAATTCCTGGTGATTCTCCTAAGATTGTTTTGACTGTTATATCATCAAATAATAATCAGATGAGAGTTTTTGTTGGAAAGTACCATTGTGGAAACGGTGTAATAGACAAAGGAGAGCAATGTGATTCTGCTAATCTTAGAGGTCTGAGTTGTGAGGATGAGGGTTATGAGTTTGGGAATCTTGCCTGCTCTTCTAGTTGTGATTTTGATTATTCTTTGTGCAGAAATATTGTTTGTTCAGAAAGTGATGAGGTTGTGGGAAATAGAATTTGCAGAACAGAGATATTGGCTGATAATCTAGATGGAACATTCAACAAAGAGGTTGATTTTCTTTCTGAACCTGAAGTGCATTGGAAAAACATATTGAATTCAGATTCAGCCGATAGTTTTTCTCAGAACTCAAGATACAATCTTCTTGGTTTTGAGTATGATACTTTATATGGTACTAAGAGATATAGTTCTTTATCCAGGATTTTGATTCCTTTTGATACTTCTAAAATACCTGATTCTGCAAAGGTTATTTATGGAGAGATTTTTACCTTTCTTGCAACTAACTTAATAGTGAACACTCATCCAGAATCAAATGATTTGATTTCAATTGTTCCATACTCTTTTAATGACATCAGTAATCTAGGGAGAAATAATTTTGATGATTTTCTCAGAGTCAGACTTGCGGAAGATAAGGATGTTAGTTTGGATTTATCTGATAGTAGAGATTTGCGTTTTAATTTGAATAATGAGGGTTTAAATCATATTAGTACAGGAGGTTATACTTACTTCGGCATGATAAACGGTTATGACTTTGATAAGGAAAATATAGACACGGGATCTGATACAAAGTTAAGAGTTGCGTTCTATTCGGGGGATTTGGATATGGGCGTTCAACCTCCAAAATTGTTTTTAACTTATAGAGTGCCTGAGTTTTCTTTCATTGAAAACAATGATGACAGAGAAGTTAGCGGAAATTTAAATTTGAAGATTGAAAAATTGGTGGGAGAGTCTTACTTAATATATTCAAGCGTTTATTCTGGGAATGTTAATGTGGCTCCTAAATCGAAACTTAGACTTGCCGATTATTGGGGCGGTGCTTCTTTGAGCGAGTCTGGGAAATATAGAGCGATTGTTGAATTTAAAGTTGGCGAGAAAACTTATAGGGATGAAAAAGAATTTTATGTTAGACCTGAGAGTTGCGGTAACGGAGCGGTTGATTCTGGGGAGCAGTGCGATTCGGCAAATCTTGCAAGTTTTGGAAATGGTATTGGACAGTGTAAATATTATGATTCTGATTTTGTTTATGGAGATTTGAGGTGTAATGATGCTTGCCAGTTTGATCTAAGTTCTTGTTTTGTTTCTTCAGGGAGAGCTTGTGCTTCGGGAGATAGGAATAATGGAGATGGAACTTGCACAGCAGTTTTAACTTCTCTTTCAAGAGATGGAACATTTAGTTCTTCAAATTCAGAAGGATTTTCGTGGAAAGATTTTGTGAGGAGAAATGTTGCAGATAGTTTTGATTCTTCAGGCTTGAATTTTGAGATTGCTAATCGATATCTTCTAGGTGGCATGTCGACTGGAATGTATATTAAGAGACCGCTAATATCATTTGATACTTCTAAAATTCCGGATGAGGCTAGTATTATTGGCGCTACTTTATATTTGAGGACATTTGTACAATCAGCACCTCATATTTCAGATTCTAACTATCAGAATGATTTTGTTACTCTTGTTGATATTGGAGTTTCTGGAGATGGCGTGCAATTAAGCGATTACGGAAATGTCGGAGAGGAATTGGTTTCAAGAGATAAGGCGTTTAGAGTGAGAGGCGCTGTAATGAATAAGGAGTATTCTTTGTCTATTTTATCTGATAAGCTGAATGTTGTTGATAAAACTGGAATAAGTGATTTTGCTTTGCGCGCAGGTTTGGAATTAGATAATAATATTCCTTCTAACAGACCTAATACTCTTATAAGCACAAGGTTTTATTCTTCCGAGAGTAGTTATAAGCCAAGACTTGAAGTAACTTACTTTCCTTAATTACAAAGCTTTAAATAATATTTTTGTCTT
>CAZEOE010000091.1:0-3304 GCA_964513665.1 Candidatus Woesearchaeota archaeon
ATTTTACTAAAAAACCTTATCGTCGACAAATTATTATTTAACTCGCGGGGGCGTTGAACTACTTTGCGATCTTCCACAACTGATAAAAGAAACTTCTAAATGATAAGGCAGTATTCTTATCATAGATCATCGTGCAAGAAAAGGGTTCATTATAATTCAAGATCAGAACTTTATCTTCCCCAAATATATCTATAGTTACTGGAGTTAGTCCTTCCAATATTTTGACCTCTGTATGCTTCATTTTCTTAAATGTATCGGCATAAGCTCCCTTTTCAGAAAAAATATGTTTGGCAGTTATTTTTTTAGATACTCTTCTCTCAGACCAGGATTGCCAGAATTCATTAAATCTCTTATCTTTTCTTTCTGTAACCCCCATAGCCAATATCTCTTCTCCATTGTTTGTACTATCTAACGCTTCATCAGCAGCAGTTTTTATTCCTCTAACTCCGGTATAGGTTATTGCTTTAGAAACTTCATTTGAAAGATTTCTACTTTTGTCTAATTCCGGTAGAAGGGCCCTAATCTCTTTTTCTTCTTCATCTATTTCTTGTTTCTTTTTCTTTAAGTATTCAAGCAGTTGTGATGAAGGCGCTGCAGTAAAATATTTTACATTATTTATTATTGATTCACTTACTAATCCCTTATTCTTTAAACTTTCTAAAATTTCATATATCTTGCCGGAATTCAAATTTGAAGATTTAAGTATTTCTCCTGTTTTTGAAGTTCCAAGCCTGCTTAGAGCTAAATATACTAAGCTTTCGTTTCTGGTTAGTCCTATCTTCTCCAGCACTTCTGTTCTCATAGCTATTACAAGAAAGGTCTATTTTTAATCTTTTCTATTACTCTACACTTAGTGGGAGATTATATTTTAATAGAGAATTATAGCGGTTTTATTATGAAGAAAGTACCTGAACAAATAGACTTAATGGTAAATTCAGAATGTAATGCGAGATGTCAGATGTGCATCCAGGAGATTACATGGAAGATACCTACAGGAGAAAAGGATCTTTTTATGAAAGGAGTTGCTGATTACACTAGAGAGTTCTATGAACTTGGAGGAAGAAAGGTAATTATTACAGGTGGAGAACCAACTCTAAGGCCTGCAAGAATAGTATTTGTACTAGAAGAGTTATCAAATTATCCAGATTTAGAACTAATCGCTATGTATACTAATGGATCACGTTTACTAAAAGAAACTGATGGAGAAACACTTGCTCAAAAGTTAAAAGCCTCTGGTTTACATTATGTAAATTTAAGTTCACACCACTATGATTCTGTAAAAAACAACAGAATATTTGGAATTGATGTAGGAAATGCTCAAGTTATTGGAAAACACTTAAGAGATATTGATATGCCTTTAAGATTTTGTGCAACTCTACAAAAAGGGGGATTAGAAACTCCGGAAGATGTAATGAAATATCTCGACTTTGCTCAGCAATGTGGAGCGCAAGATGCCTATTTAAGAGAACTATTTAGAGTTCACAATGTTGATTCAAGCAATGAAGCAATTAGAGAACATTTGGAGTACATTGACTTTAATTTCATTCCTTTAAAACCAGTTATTGAAGGACTAAGAACTAGCGGAGCAATTCAGATTGGACAAAGAACAAACTTTCAGGGAAGAGAGAAAAATGAGTCGGCATTTGAAACAACAAAAGGCTTTCCATTCTATACCTCGGAACTAGAAATAGGGAGAGAAAAATCAGAGGAATTGCCGTATTTGGTTGTTATGCCTAATGGGAATCTATACTCTACTTGGATGGGCGAACAATTTAAAGTTGACTCTTTAAGGAATTTCGTAGAGTCTGGAGGTAAGTAATATGTCTAAGGTAGCAATCGTTACTGGAGGCAGTAAAGGAATAGGAAGAGCAATAGCTGAAAAATTAAGAGAGAGCTATGAAGTTGTAACTTGTTCAAAAACTAAATCCAACATCCATAATCATTACATTTGTGATGTTACAAATCCTGATCAAGTTAGAAAATTTGCAGACGGTGTAAAGGAGAAATATAAAAATATAGATTTATTAGTTAACAATGCTGGGGGATGCGCAAAAAAAGATTATCCGTTTAGAGAAATTCCATTTGATGAATGGCAAGGAGTAATAAGTCTTAATCTAAATAGCACAGCTTTAGTAACTCAAGCATTTTATGATTTAATTAATCCTGGTGGATCAATTGTAAATGTATCCTCGACACTTGCACATACGCCTATGAGGGGCAAAAGTCTTTACTCAACTTCAAAAGCGGGCATTGAAACTTTAACCAGGAATCTTGCTTTAGAATTGGCGGACAGGAGAGTTAGAGTTAATTGTGTCAGTCCAGGACCGACAGACACAGATTTGTTAAGACAACATTTTATGATTGGCGGTAAATTAGATCAAGATAAATATAATCAATTTTCTAACTCTATGCCTTTAGGTAGAATTGTCAAACCAGAAGATATTGCAGATCTTGTTTACTTTCTCTCTTCTGATGCAGCCTCTATGATCACTGGGCAAACAATCTCCGCAGATAGTGGGAGATCATTAAAATGGTAGAAAGAAAACAGCATTTAGTCGTTGTAGATGTTCAAAATGACTTTTGTGACCCAAGAGGATTTTTTCCAACTGAATTTGGATATAAAACTAAAGGAATCGATGAAATAGTTAAAAGAATAGAGGAAACAATCACTTTTTGCAGACAGGCAAATATTCCAGTTGTTTACACTAAAACAATTGGAGATGATTTATCTAAATCTCAAAGAGAAAGATATGAGAAAATGCAGAAGTTTGGGTTCCTTAAGGATAACTCTTGGGGATCAGAATTATTTATGTTAAGTCCAGCTAGCGATGAAAGTACCTTCAAGAAATCAGGGTATGATGCATTCAATAGTCAAAAGTTCAGAAGTTATGTTGATCAATTCGCGAGTAATTTAGTTTTAGTTGGATTTTACAGCGATGTTTGTATTGATGCAACTGCGAAAACAGCCGATCAAATAGGATTGGAAACTTCGATTATTGCTGATTGTTCAACAAGTTGTTTTAGGAGTCATGAAGAATCCTTAAAATTTATGCAAACATTTTATGGGATAAAGGTATTTCCTAATCTAGAAGCATTTAGAAAACTTATCAAATAGATATACTTATCTCTACTAAGAGTTCGGATCGACTATGTACGAAAATCGTTTAGTCACATTCTCTAACAGGGCAGTTACCTATCGCGAGATTATAAAATATATTAGAAATTAAGCGTAAAGTGATTAATCTACAGCCCTATTTATTTATATCACAGATGAAATTGTGGGGGCGTTAATTCTTACGATTAA
>CAZEOE010000092.1:0-3182 GCA_964513665.1 Candidatus Woesearchaeota archaeon
GTTCGTCGAAGCGTCATATGTATGTTGCGAAGATGCACAAGTCTCAGCACTAACATAAGGCAAAAACAAAGCAACAATCAGACTCAAAAAAAGAGTCCAAGCAACACACCTCTTAACCACCATGAGTGACCAAAGCCTCAAACATTTATAAATAATTCTATAAACCAAATAAAAGACATTTTCTAAAATACCTCAAAAACGACCCTAAAATTTAGAGCAAAAACACATTATTATCTACTACATAGTGACAAATGTAGTAAGATTTAAATACTCTCAAACCATATAAAATTATGAGAAAAATAAGCCTATTCACGATAATTGCTACAGTATTAATCCTAGTATTTGCAATTGTAAATGCAGACGCAAGAACAACAAGGATAACGGTTAAACCTGTTGAAACAAAAGACGTGTCGATAGAAGGAACGTTTCAGAAGCTCATAGTAGACTATGAAGATTCCCATGAAGAGATATATTTCATAGAAAATGAGAAAGAGAAAATAAGGGTATTTCCAAAAGACGAGCACCTTTATCTTTTAGGCCAGAATGTGAAAGTCACAGGTCAAGATAAAGATGGAGGAATATCCGCAAATTCAATCTCTCAGTCAAGAAACTTAAGACAAACAAATGTAAGAGAATTCGAAGCAAGTTTAGGTCCTGGATATATTTCAACCTTAGGAAATCAAAGGCTTCTCGTTCTATTAGTAAACCCCTCAGATAGCATAACTTCACCAATATCAGTAGAAGAAGCAAAAGACAAAATATTCAATGTCAATAATCCCGATTCTACAAATTCATACTTTAGAGAAGTCTCTTACAATAAAATGTTTTTTTCAGGAGACGTTCACGGTTGGGTCACAATTCCATACACTAAAGAGCAAATATGTAACCTCCAAACAAGAGGACCACTTAAGATTGAACAAGCTATAATAAACCAGACACAAAACGAAGTAGACTACAGAAAATACAGCAGAGTCCTTATAGTATACTCAAACAATTGCGGTTCTCTTTATGGTAGCTCTTTTATTGCTCCATTCACATATTCAACAAATAACGGAAACGTCCGTCTAACATTTTCAGAAGTATATTCCTTGCCCAGATTATCAGACAGCACAAGCAACCACGAACTTGGTCATAATCTTGGATTAATGCATGCAAACGCAATAAACTGTGGTCCTGAATTCATAAAAAATCCAGTGAATTGTCAAAAAATAAGAGGGGGAGACCTTTACGACACAATTGGATGGAGCTCAAGAAAAGCACACTTCAATATCCACAATAAGTTATTCCTTAAATGGGTGGACGAAGAACAAGTATTAAACAATCCCGGAGAAGGAACATACACAATAACTCCAATAGAAACAAGATTCGGAGTAAAGGGAATAAAAATTCCATCAGCCTATGGCTTTTCATACTTCATAGAATACAGGAGACCAATAGGATTTGACAATTATACCCTCTCAAAATCTGCACAAGACGCATTCGATGGAGCATTTGTAAGAATAAACTGGGATAGTAGCCCACTCGTACCAAAGAAAAACAATGAGACCTATCTTATAGACTTCATTCCAACCGACACAAATGAGGAGAGAATGGTTCTAAAAAAAGAACAAGTCTTCACAGACAGTCTATCCGGATTTTCTCTTAGAGTTTTGGACTTCAATGAAGAAAACCTTACAATAAATATAGACTATCTGTAACTTTATCTACTATATAGTGACAAATGTAGTAAGATTTAAATACTCTCAAACCATATAAAATTATGAGAAAAATAAGCCTATTCACGATAATTGCTACAGTATTAATCCTAGTATTTGCAATTGTAAATGCAGACGCAAGAACAACAAGGATAACGGTTAAACCTGTTGAAACAAAAGACGTGTCGATAGAAGGAACGTTTCAGAAGCTCATAGTAGACTATGAAGATTCCCATGAAGAGATATATTTCATAGAAAATGAGAAAGAGAAAATAAGGGTATTTCCAAAAGACGAGCACCTTTATCTTTTAGGCCAGAATGTGAAAGTCACAGGTCAAGATAAAGATGGAGGAATATCCGCAAATTCAATCTCTCAGTCAAGAAACTTAAGACAAACAAATGTAAGAGAATTCGAAGCAAACCTTGACCTAATAAACTCTCGATCAACTATAGGTAAACAAAAAATTCTAATCGTTCTCGTAAACCCCTCAAACGAGATATTCAGGCCAATATTATCGGATGAGGCGTACCAAAAGTTTTTCGATGAATCAAATCCAAATTCTGTAAACTCGTACATCAGAGAGACCTCTTTCAACAAAGCCTATCTTGAAGGCAAGGCAATAGGATGGTATACACTTCCTTTCACAAAAGAACAAATATGTAACTTCCAAAACAGAAGCTATCTAAAAATAGAACAAAATGTTATAAACCTTATTCAAAATGACATAAATCTCAAAGAATATCCTCGCATCATATTAATATTCTCTCAATCATGCGGGGGGACACAAGGAGTCTCATATATATACCCTCAAAAATACACAACTTCTCAAGGAGAGGTTTACATTACTTTTTCCCAAGTTTTCACTGTTGAAAATATAGAAAAAGGAACAGCGAGCCATGAGCTTGGTCACAGTTTCGGTCTTGAACATTCCAATTACATCAATTGCGGGCAGGATTACATAAAAAATCCACTAGAATGTGTAGTCACAACCTATGGTGATAATTTTGATACAATGGGTGCAAGCAGAAGAAAGGCTCAATATAACATCCAAAATAAATTATATCTTAAATGGATAGATAAAGAACAAGTATTAAACAATCCCGGAGAAGGAACATACACAATAACTCCAATAGAAACAAGATTCGGAGTAAAGGGAATAAAAATTCCATCAGCCTATGGCTTTTCATACTTCATAGAATACAGGAGACCAATAGGATTTGACAATTACACAATCCAATCAACAGGCCAAGATTCTTTCGATGGAGCGCTTATAAGAATTGACTGGGACAGAAGTCCTAATTTTAGAAAGAAAACAAACGAAACTTTCATCCTTGACTTCACACCCAATGATGGAAACAGAAATAATGTTGTTCTCAAAAAAGACCAGACATTCACAGATAATTTATCAGGATTCTCAATAACAGTAAACGAATTCACAGAAGAATTTTTAAACGTAAATATCGAACGCTTCTAAAATGAAACTCTCG
>CAZEOE010000093.1:0-3172 GCA_964513665.1 Candidatus Woesearchaeota archaeon
AAAAACTGTAGCAACAGAAAGCACAATCGCAACCACCAACAAAACAACGGCAAGACTTTGTTTATTCATTTTCACTCTCTCTTTGTCATTTCAAAAAAACTCTCTTATTTATAAATCTTTCTGCGATTGAAAATAACTGTGCAAAACTGAAATCACTTATTCTTTCTTGCAGACATCCTCTTGAAGAAAACAAACCACGCGAGATTTACTATGAGTAAAATTATGACAATAGCGACGAGCACATCGGTAATATCAAACGCTCCTCCGCTTCTCCCTCTAATCGCATAACCGACTCCTGTAATATCTAGACTATCTTCCCTCACCTTTAGAAGAAGATTCCTATCCGCAGATTTCTGCCCATATTTTATAAACAGTTGTCCATCATATTCTCCCTCTTCCACTCCAACAGTATCCCAATAAGCGACAAGTTCCTTTCTCGAAAGCGCAGGAATATCTTCACTAGCGGATTTAACATCAGCCATAGTATCTCCTGAAGAATCATAGACGAGAAGATTAGCATAAACACTCTTCAGTTCCTGGTTCCAATTATTTTCAACAAGAATCTGCAATTTAGCAATCTCTCCAAGATTGAACTGATTTACAAGTATACTCTCTAAGTTAAGCAAATTTGTCCCTATGGAAAATTGCCTCTCACTCATCCTAGACTCTCCGTCATAAAACACCGTTATCTTAGCAAGATAGCTCCCAGTATTTACACTGACAGGCCATTTCGCAGTAAGTTCTGTCTTAGCACCTGCATCTAAAGGAGCATAATTAGTCTCGACACTCGCAACCTTCTCATTCAAAGGTGTATAAATATCGATCACAGCCCTTACTTCTCCAATACCAACTTTTCCCCTGCTCACGACAGGAATCACGAATGTAGCAGTGTTATTCAGCTCGGCATCAAAAACGTTGAAGTCGAAATCAACATATTTCCCTGGATACGGAACATAAATCTGCAATTCCGAAACTACAGCCACAGCAGCACCAACGAAAGTTCCCCCGCCAGAACCCTTAGGCAAATCAAGAGCGATAATTTCTCCTATATGCAACCCTGGCTCCAAATTTTCAGGCATCTTCACTTTATACACAAACTGCTTACCTTCCTCACTAGGCATAAACTCGACATTATTCTCAGAAAACAAAATAGACGCATTAAGTTCGCCTTGTGTTATAAAAACAACATTCATCTGTTTATGATCATTATTCAATACGCTAAAGCTAACCTCTTTCTCCTCTCCTGGAGAATATTCCAAGGTCGTTCTTCCCGGAGTAACCCCTATAGCAAAGACTCCGTTAATCATCAAAATAAACAAATACACAAAAAATACCCACTTAGCCATCTTGCCTCCCCTCATAATCCACTCCAGATTGATCCTCCAAAAAACCCTCATTAGGAGAAAGCTGAACAACCCCTACATAATTTCCATCATTTGTCCTCTTAACATTTATCTTCACATTTCCAACATTTCTAACCTCATAATCTTCCCCAACAGTTAAAGAAACATCTGAATCAACAATCAATTTTCTTACAAAACCCCTAAGCAATTTATTATAAGGTCTAAAATAATACTCTCCTGGTTCAAGTTTTACAATCTTCTCGCTCCCGACTTCAAGAACCCCAGAGTTAGAAAAATCCTTGCTTTTGGAAATCTCAATTCCATTCTCCATCAAAGAAAGTGTTGAATAGAATCTTACTATATCTGAATTTTTTTCTATCCCTACTCTTGGGTAAAGTAAAATTAAAAATACTATTATAAAAATAACTGCCCCGATCTGTGACATTACAAATTTTTTCATCATCCCTCTGTTAACCTCGAAACAAAAGTAACAATCGAACTCTTAGTTCCCGCTCCCTCAGTTCCAGGAACCTTAACATATATATCCACTTCAGATATATTTAATCCTGCCTCATAATTAAATTCTGATATCGCGTCGATTGGAGAAGTCACATTCGTCATGTTAGTAAAGTTAGTTACTGACTTACTCCAATTAAATGCTCCCTCATATCCAGACCTATTATCTATCTTAAACTGATAATAACTGCTTGGATTTTTAACGCTCTGCCACAAGTCAGTTGCATAAACAGAAACATTAACAATACTGTTTCCGTAATTCTCAAGAACAAATGGCTCCGGACTATTGTCAGTAGTATTATCAGAATCAAGAAGCCATGCAAAAGTAAAGTTTACAAAATTATTAATCGCGCTCACGCTAACAACAGAACTCAAATTAACAATCCATGAAGAGCTCCAATTCCCATAAAGCAAACTACTCTGCTCTCTAGCCCTAACATTCCAAACATAATAATCTCCATTGTCATAGAAGCACTTCAATTTATCAGGAGCAGCTATAGTATAATTAACATCACCCAAAGAAACATAATATCTTTCAGGATCGACGCACAACCCAAATCCATTCTTAGTTATATTTAACTCGTAAATCAAAGCGTCTCCATCATCATCTATTCCCGTCCAATTAAACGTTGGTCTTCTAGAAGTTATAAGCAGACTATTGTTTGGCGAAGTAAGATTAACATATGGCAAACTATTCAAAATAGTCAAATTAGAACTACTCACCCAATTAGAAAATACATATCCGTCATATAATCTCATCGCACAGCTCCAGTTTTCTCCCTTCGTCGTATGCACATGGCTCAAACTAGAATTAAACAAAGTCCCATTATTGTAGCTATTATTATAATCATAACTTACATTAAACACATCATTCTTATTCCATCTCACACTAACATTAATTTTATCAAGATCGTTATCAATCAAAGCACCATAACAGTTCAAATCCTCCAAAGTCTTATTTGTCCCAAGCGTGCTATTTATGTAAACCGTAGAAATATTCGGAACCTTGTTTCCCTCACCAATCGAATAATTCGTCCAATAACTAACATTGAATATAACATTCGTAGCAGTAAGCGAAGTAAAGTTATAACAAACACTTCCGCATAAGCTCCCATCCCTCAACAAAACAGGCTTTGCAAACCCTCTGTCTCCAATTCCATAAAGAGTCACATTCGCAGACCTGTTCAATCCAACCTGACTTGAGTTAACGCTCACGGAATTATTTAATATCATTACATCCCTTGTCAAATTCGTACCGCTTCCGTTCACAGCCTGTAAGAACTTTATTTCTCCGTAAGTTGTGTTTCTGACTA
>CAZEOE010000094.1:0-3111 GCA_964513665.1 Candidatus Woesearchaeota archaeon
AAGGAATTGAGAACATTTTTAAATATCGAGGCATTGAAGTAAATATGGAAAAGAGGAAGTGGTTCTTGATTTTTGTTTTCGCATTTGTATTTGTTTTTTCGGCGAGAGTTTATGCTGATGATTCCTTGAATATAAACAAAGCGATAAAATGCCTTGATGACCAGATAGAGAGTTCTTCAAGTCTGTCGCTGGACGAAGCGATATTCTCATATTTGTCCGGAAACTCTGATGATAAAGTTCTAAGGACAATAAGAGACTCTAAAGATTCTGCAGAGTGTTGGCCTAAGGGTTCATGTAGAATAAAAGAAACTGCGCAGGTGGCTCTGGCAAAAAAGAGGAATGGAGAAGACATAACAAAAATATTAACCTGGCTTCTTTCTAAATCTGCAAACACTAATGAGATTGCTTGGTACTTACAAATAACTGTCGAAAACAATGCTCCGGCTGAATGTAATGTTGTTTATGATGGGCAGACGAAGGGAATTAAAATAGATAATAATCTGAGATTGTCTGGAGATACAGGATCTTGCCTTAGCATCTCACCCACGGGATACAGATTGAGGGTGTCGAACAGTTGTCTGGATAAGGAATATTCATTTTCGTGCAATGAGAGCTTTAAGACAAATATACTATATGAGAAGGAGAGTGGAGGAATAACTTATGTCACTTCATTTACTCATGGCGCAGCTCCAAAGGGAGTTACAAAAGAGAAAATAGTTTCTAAATGCTTCAAGACTGGGAACGAATGCGATTATGAGGGATCTATTTGGGCGGCGAGTCTTTTGGAAAGTGTTGGAAATGACAGCACACCCTACAGACCTTACCTAGCGGGCATGGCGTCAAGTAATGGAAGGTATTTCCCTTCTGCGTTTCTTTATGATATTGCTGGAGAGTCAAGGTCGCAGGATTATTATTCTGACATAATGAATAAACAGAAGCCTGGAGGATTCTGGGATATCGAGGGAAGTCCTTACAATAAATATTATGATACTAGTCTTGCTATTATGGCTATAGGGGGGATTGACTCAAGTGAGCTGTCTTCGACAAAGAGTTTTATTTTTGATACTCAGACAGAAAAAGGATGCTGGAATAATGAGAATAAGAGAGATACTGCTTTTATAATATATGCGTCTGCTTGGCTTAGATCTGTTGGGGGATCTTCTGGAGGAGGGATCATTCCAGGAGAAACGAATGACTCAAATGGAAGTGTTAGTTATGACCCTGATGAAGATAGTAGATGTGCGGAGAGCGGTTATTATTGTGTATCAGATTCGCAGGCATGCACAGAAGGATTAGGTACTGTGCTTAATAATTACGAATGTGAATTGCATAATCAGAAATGCTGTACAGTCCCCGTTCTTGAAAAAACATGTTATGAAAAAGGAGGAACAATATGTGCTAGTGATGAAGACTGCACGATAGGAGAGATACCTTCATCTGATGGATCATGTTGTTTAGATGAATGTCAGGAGAAGACTGAGGAAGAGATACCTGAGGAGGAAGAGGATACTCCTTCGCCTATAAAGGAAGAAGAGTCTGGAAGGAGCTGGGTTTGGATATTCCTTCTTCTTGTGCTTATTTTGGCAGTTGTTGCTGGAATAATGTATAGAAACAAATTAAGAATGTGGCTTTTCAGCAAAAAAGGAAGAGGCTCGCCTGCTAAACCATCTGGAGTTAACTTGCCTCCGAGCACGGGACCAAGACAACTCTTCGGAGGATTTCAGAGACCAAGAGGAGTTTTTGACCAGCAGAGGACTCGTGTGGCACAGCCTAGATTTGTTCCAGGAAAAAGTGTTAAAGACAAGGAAATGGAAGAAACTTTAAAAAAATTGAAAGATATGAGCAAGTAAGATGAGGAGAATTTTCATTCTGGGCATTTTTTTGATTTTTCTTTTAAATTTTGTAGGGGCTATCGACATCGGACTTAGGGAAGAGTATTCTAAGAGAGAGAGCGCCATAGGCGAGATAAGTGGAGTTGTTCTTGGAGACATAAATTCTGCAAACGTTTTTCTTAAAAAGGCTAACCTCGAAATACCTTTCGAATATGGGGTAGTGAAGATAGAGGGCAAATACTACATATGGATTATTACTCCAGCTGAGAGCGGAAATTATAGTTTGATTATTGAGGATGTACTTATTTTTGCAGATGGAGAGCAAAAAATTGTTGATTTGAAAAAAGATTTTCATGTTGGAGAAAACCTTAGTGATTATAATATAAAACCTGGAGCGATAAATACTAACAAAGATTTTGAAATAGATTCTTTCTTATTCGAAGAAAATGAAATAGAGATAGAGACAAATATACCTTATTCCATGAGTTTGAAATTGAGACCTGGGCAGAATAAGATAAAATTTTATGTTTCTGAAATAGAGGGAATTAAATCAGAAAATATGCAGTTTGGAAAATATCAGATTCCAGCCTATATAATTGGAACGAAAAAAACTACTAATACAAGTGTTGAAAATAATCAGACAAATAGCAGTTCTCCGGGGCAAGAAACAAACCAAAGCTCTGGAAGCAATGATACTGTCTCGATTTGGAAAGAGCTTATTCTTGCGCCTGAGCTTATAAGGTCTAAGAATATAAGGGGAGAGCCTTCTAGGTTTTACTTCACAATAAATAACCCTTCGAATATTAGTCGGCTGGTTTCTATAGGGTATGACCCTGAAAAAATAATATTGAGAGCTAACAGGACTTTTTATCTCGGAGATAACGAAAGTAAAAAAATAGAGTTCTATCCTAGAAATTATTCTGAGGAATTAAATGAAAAGATAACTCTGAATGGAGAGTGGGGCAAAAGAGAGCTAAGTGTTGAAATAAGCTTCACCGAAAATGAATCTGAGGTTTTAACTGAAGTTCTTAAAAATAGCAGTAAGGAGTCTTTGTATTATTGTAGTGAGCTTGGAGGGTCTGAGTGCTCCGCAGAGCAAACATGTTCATCCGAAGAAACCATGTCGCTCGATGGATCATGTTGTTTAGACGAATGTGTTGCTCTTGAAGAGCAAGGCTCTTGGACAGGGTATATAATTGCAGGTGTTTTGATAGTTATTTTAATAATTGTATTTCTAAAATACAGAAAAACCGGTAAGACTATTCCCGGAAAGATTTAA
>CAZEOE010000095.1:0-3056 GCA_964513665.1 Candidatus Woesearchaeota archaeon
TTCCTGAATAAATCAGTCTGATTATTTCTACCGAGTAAGAAATATACTATAGCTGTAATTATGCTAAAGATTACTGCGCAAATTATCCAAAGAAGTTTCATACCTTCAGATAATCTTTTGTTGTTTACAAGTACATCATATATAACCCATATAGCTGCAATAAGCGCAATTATTCCGATTATTGTTCCAAATACCATTTTAAGTTCGCATTATTCTTTTTCCAGCAGGTCTATTTTTTATCATTCCTTTGCCACCATGATGGCTCTTCGCAGCTCTTGCTTTTGCAGCTTTCATTCGACCTCCTCTACTTTTCTTTGCCATTTTTATTTCCTCCTCCCTTTTGTTTTAATTATCATTTTTATCTCCCCTGGAGTTATGTCTTTCAGTTCTTTCTCGAATAATTTTACGCTTGTTTCCATCTCCGACTTCGATGTCTTCTTTTGATTCAACTGTCGTTTCATAGGAATCCTTTTTTGAATTTTTTATTCTGTTTGAACTAGGGATCAAAAAACCAAATACTAGTAAAATTAAGCCAATTATAGCGGATGCATAAGCATAAACTATAGGAATAGTCACATTAGCCGATGATGTTCTATTATCGACCTCTCCGCCTCCGGTAGTAGTCGTATTTGCTTTAAATTCCTGCATTGGCACGAAATATAGCACTGCTCCTAAAACTAAAAAGATTACGCCGAATATAATAAGGCCAGTTTTCATTTTATTCTCCTGTTTGTTATTTTCATTCGTTCCATTTTAAAAATCCTATAAATTTAAGCTCTCTTTACTGCCCCAGCAATTATTGTAATTATGAACAGTATCACAAAGATTATAGCTAACCATTTTGCGATTGTAAACGAAACTCCAGAAATAATTCCAAATCCAAATACTCCTGCAACCAGCGCTACTACTAAAAACACTATCGCCCAAATCAACCAACTTGTTACGCCTTTCTTATTCATTTTATGCTCCAATATATTCATGTTATCCGGCTATATATATCTGAGCTGTATGACTCAGTACTTCTAATTACGGCCTTCAAATTTTACGCAACTCAAACCATTTCTTGATTTCTCTGGATGGAGAATTTACATATATGGAAGTATAGCCCTTGTATGTTTTTGTTTTCATTATGTTTTGAACATCTGAGGGAGTATCTTCTTCGGAATTTATGATTTCTAAATCTATATCTCTCTTTACCCTATTTTTTCTTTTAAGAATGATTGTGTTATTTTTTGTGTTTTTCATTTTACTTAGAATTTTTGGTCCCCGCAAAAATATAATTTTTCATCAATTATTTTGTTGTCTTTCCAATGTTGAACATTTACACGATAAATTGCTTTCTTTATTCCGTCTTTATTTTCAATATTGATGACCCATTCAGTCATCGAAACATTATCATCGGCTCCACCTAAAGTAACTGATTTTATTTCAGCACTGTTTAATTTCTCTATTTCCTGAAGGAATATCATTTCTCTTTTTCTGTTCTGATCTTTCCCAGTTATGGGCGGATTTCCATTTACCTGTATAACTACTTCTTCTCCATAATATTTTTCAAATGCTTCCATTATTTTACCTTCTTTAATCAAGGCATTCAATTTTTCTACGTTATTTTTTAGTTTTGTCATGTTTTTTCTATAATTAATTGTAAACTTACTATATGGGAGAATGATGCATTAAGCGACACTTTATTTATCTTTAAAATAGACTCTCTGGAATAAAGCAAGATATTTAGATTATACTTATATTCCAGGAGCCTTCTTCTAAATAGAGTTTATTGTCTCTACAATAGGGTGCGTGTTATTAACAATAGGGTGTATTATCTCAATTGTTTTACTTGCTATTGGTTCAGTTTTATGCAGTCCAGCATAAACTTCATATCCTTGTCTAAATTTTTTAAATAGCCCATTGTATTTATGAGTGACTATCGGACTACAATTATCATTTGCTAGATATTTCGCATATCTTATTGCATCTTCTCTATTTTCAAAAAATCTAAAAGTTTTCTTTTTTCCTTCATGTCTTACTATCCATTCTTCATCTTTCGGAAAGACATGTTCATTTTTTACTTTTACCATTTTTTTGAATAAAATAAGAGATTTAAACTGCTAAAACCTTTCATCATTTATTTCTCTTCTATTGGCAGTTAGCTCATCATTTTTTGCTCTGTTTGCGTTCATAGTTCTGTCTGCTTCAAATCTTCTTTCCTGAGTTAATGCATCGTTTCTATTTCTGTTGTTGCTCTTAGCCCTGTCCGCAATCTCTCTTTTGTCCATTGTAGCTACATCATTCTTCCATCTTTTTAAGTTCGGCATTTTTTTATTTCCTCCATTGTAATATACTATAGTTTATGTAGTATATATGTAAGCGCAGTAGCCGTGCATAATTGTTGTATGGGTTGAGACTAATGAGTTATGATTATTCTACTTTTTTTGAGTATTCCCAAATAATCTTATAAAAATCAAGATATTCTTTTGAAATAATTTCATTCTCTATTACAATTGTATGAATTGGATGGACCCAAAGAGTAATATAAACGTAGCCCTCACAAACGATTTGGGTTATTTGGGAAGACTTTGATTGTTGTGCCTTTGGCAATAATCTCGCTTCTGTAAATTTTAGATTGCTAAGTGTTTTAATCTCTTCATGAGGGATCTTATAGAATAAAAGTTTTAGTTCAATATTTTTTTTAATTCTTTCAATATGAAACGAATGCATCAACTTATCATTAAGAATATTAATTAAATTTTCGTTTTCTGCAAGTCCATATATCCAAAAAATCTCAGACTTCTTCTCTAAAAGACTGAATAAAATGCTCTTTATTGCATTCAATCCTTCGAGAGTATAAACTTTCGGAGTCTGCCCAGATATGTAAGTTGTGTTTATGTAACTCATAGCAGATTTAAGATTTTCTAATTTGTCTTTTTCCTGATTAAGAATCAAGTCGGTAGGCAATGCAGCAAACACTTGATGTCCATCCTTATTAGTTAGATAAACGAGATTTCTTTCTTTGAGTTTATTTAATGTATCGTAAACATTAGCTCTATGCATTCTTGTTC
>CAZEOE010000096.1:0-1822 GCA_964513665.1 Candidatus Woesearchaeota archaeon
TGTTCAGTCTTTGAGCTAATGTCTGATATATTTCAGTTATTTTTGCGGGATCTGTTGCCTGATAGAAATAAGATGGATCGAATGCGATGTTTCTTAATAATTCATTATCTACATTTGCTCCAAGGCCTATTGTTATCAATGTTACTTTGTTGTCTTTTGCAATTTGACTTATTTCAGAGACGTTTCCTCCTTGGTTTTCTAAACCGTCTGTGAGTAAGACGAATATTTTTTGAGCGTCAGATCTCGCTCTATTTATTGAATGGTTTAGTGAAAAGTTTAAAGCGTTTGCAATTCCTGTTTCTCCCGAGAATTCATAGTTTTGTATTGTATTGTTAAGGATCGATTTGTCTTGAGAGAAATCTTGAGCTAGGGATGCGCTTGCGTTGTATTTCACAAGAGCTATTCTGTTGTCTTCTATGTCTATTTGGTTCACAAATTCGATAGCCGCCTTTTTTGATTCTTCTCCAGGATGGATGTAAGGCGTTTGGTAAATTTGATCTGGACTGCCTAGGTAGACTTTTACGGTGAAATTATAATATTCTGGAGTAGATAGACTTGGATGGAACACTCTATATATCGTTAAATTCCATTCACCTTGGGTAGGACTATTTATTAATAAGGATTGGGGTTTTGAGGAGGGCCCTGTGTAGTTCTCTCCATTTTGGAGTGTGGAGGAACTAATACGTCTTAGACTGACGTCATTTGGATCTGAGATGTTAAATTGCACACGGCTATTTAGGTATTCATTTGGCTCCCAATCAATTACTACTGTAGCTCTTTCTGTATTTTGTGGAATTGAGAAACTTAGTATCTCGCTGTAACCTACTGTTTCTACAGAAATGTTGTCAAATTGATAAGCAGGGTCTATTGTTGTCTCAGTATTCCATGAGGCTGCATTCATGCTACCTGATATATCGTTTATCAACGTGATATCCATTTTACTTTTAGGGTATTCGCAGTCGGATGCATGAGGCGGGGCATCTGTAAGGAGAATGGCTATTTTATCTGCTTCTTGTCTATATGGGAAATCGAGTATTGAATTTAATGCCGTCAGGTGTGATTCTGGAATGTCTCCTCCATTTTCTATGCTTATTGAATTTATTTGGTTTGTAAATTCATTTGTGTTTGTTGTGAATATATTGTTGTTGAACAGATGAGTTTTATTTTGGAAGTCAGTTGAAGTGCCACAAGGTGAATTTGGATAGTCTTTGAATTCTACTAGGGCTAATCGATAGTCTATGCCTTCGTTTTGAAGTTGTGACGCGAAGCTATTTATTGTATTTCTAGTTTCGTTTATTTCCTGTTCCATGCTTTTTGTTGAGTCTAAAAGAAACACGATATCCGTGGATTTGTTTATAGGTGTTGCGTTTATCAAAATTTCTTGTATTGACGCGCTGTCTATAAGTATTGAGAGTTGACCTCCGTTTATGTCTGCGTTTTTTATGTTGAATCTTTGCAGGGATAGTTTTTGTCTTGCCTGAGCTGACTCTCCTTCTTTTGTTATTTGCGTATATATGAAAATCCATACAAAAGTCATCGCTACAAGAACAAGGAGGACGATTAAGACTGTCGAGACTACTTCCGATAAACCTCTTTTATACATTGAATGAAAAGTATTTTAATGCTTATAAATTATTTCTTTTGAGGGGCTGTGGGGTAGTTTAGTTAGCCTTCCAGCATGGGGTGTTGGCGACCCGGGTGCGAATCCCGGCAGCCCCACTTAACAATTTTAAATTCGGGATTCGCAGTGCACACAGACACAGAGTGTCCGTGGCAACTCCAACATAGAATGTTGAAGTAATCCCGGCAGCCCCACTTAACA
>CAZEOE010000096.1:1922-3043 GCA_964513665.1 Candidatus Woesearchaeota archaeon
TATTCTTCTTCTCCTAAAGCAAGAACATGTCCAGGTATTGTTTGATTCAAATCAATTGTTGGATGTGTGATTATTACGTTGCCTTGTTTGTCAAGGTGAACTCTGCTGTATCCAGGCGTTCCTGAGGTAAATCTTTCTCCTTTGTCTATTTCTCCCTTCACCCTATTTAGACGTATACTTGCTAAAATCATATGTTCCATGCTCATAAAATTTCTTTCAAATAAGGATATATAAACCTTTCTATTTATTGTTACTAAATAGTTACACTTTTTTCGCTATCATTTCAGCTCTGAGAATCATATCTTTCTTTAAACCTATGAAGACTCCGCCTTTTTTGCCTCCGACATATGTGTTTTCTCCTGGCTTTATTATTTTGTTTAATTCATCTGATTCAATGTCTATATGAGTTATGTTTGCTCTAGATTTTCCTTTGATGTGGATATAGACATCGGCTTTGCAAATTTTTATTTTTCCTTCCGCTTTTCCTGACATTTTAATTTTTCTTTGAGGCGTTGGCGATTATATCGTTTATGTAATACATTCCTGATATAAGTCCAAGGAGGCAGGTAGTGAGGGAAAAGTATATGGCGATATTAAATGCGGGATTGGAGATGCTTAACAGAATCATGGGGAAAGTGACTGCTTGCATGAACGTTGTCGCTTTTCCTATAGTTCTTACATGAGGGATTATTTTTCCAGAGGCTATTGCTACAATTGCTATAGGGAGAGAAATTATTTCTCTTGACATGATTAGAAATATTTGTAACATGTGCAGTCTTGTAAGACTTCCGTCAAGAAGAGTGTCGGCTATGAATGCCAAGGCTACTCCGATCATCAAAAATCTATCTGCAACCATGTCGAACTTTCTTCCGAATTCTGTTTTTTGATTGAATTTTCTTGCGATGTGGCCATCAAGTGCATCCGTGAGCATGCCTACTATAAAGAAAACAGCTATGGTCTCCAGTTTGTATCCTGCGAAAATAAGATAGATGGTTATAAAAGTGATAAGGACTCTTATAAATGTCAGAGAGTTCGGAACATTCCAAATATCTTCCTCTTTCTTTACAGCTCTTTTTTTCATGATATGTATTTTATTGACCTAACTTTTTAATCCTTCCTAT
>CAZEOE010000097.1:0-3010 GCA_964513665.1 Candidatus Woesearchaeota archaeon
GCGACCTCCTTCTTGTGCAGAATGTAGTCGATGTAGCCGATACTCCCGCTCGCGCCCCCGCCGCCGCCGTCGCGCCCCGCTCCGCCCTGGCCGCCGCGCCCATACTGCCCCAGGACCGTGTTGATTGCGCCGCCCCCGTAGGCCGTGAACACGCCGTCGGGATCGCCGGAGCAGCCGGGCTGCCCCGCTCCTGTCGCCTGCCCCGGCCCGCCGTTGGCCTTTCCGCCGCCGCCCCCGAGGCCGCCCAGCGCGGTGAGGCTCCCGAAAACCGTGTTCCCGCCGTTCCCGCCGTTCCCCCCATCCGTGCTGCTTCCCGCTCCGCCGCCCCCTCCGCCGCCGCCGCCCACCAGAGTGACCCAGATCTTGTAGACGTCGTCCGGAACCGTCCAGTTGCCGGAGGCCGTGACAAACTCCTTGCCGTGCGGGGCAAGCGGCTGCCAGCCCGAACGGAACGCCTCGACGAAAATGTTGCCGTTCTTGACGAATAGGATCGCCTTGTTGGCGGCGTCCATGACGAAGTATTTGGTGTCCTGCATTATCATTTGCGGAGACGAAATACCGAAGGTCACGACGTGCGAGGGGTTGTAGGGCAACAGCAGCAGCACCTCGCCGTCGCGAAAGTTGGTACCGGAGATGACCGACACGGTGTCGGACGCCGCACCCCCCTCCGTGTCCACGTAGTGGATGGGCTGCGTCGGCGTCAGAATGCCGCTCACGGGGGCAATGGTCTGGATGGTGGATTGCGCCCCAAGGAGGTGCTTGGTCGCCGCCAGGAAGGCCTCCTGGGCGGTTGCGAAGTCGCTCCCGGTGAAGTCTGCCGGGAGGACGGGGACGTCGAACGCGCCGCTCGCCGGAAATTCGTAGCTTGCCATGTCAGTACCCCTGTATTAGTGCGTCCACGATGCCCGCGACGCGCGACCCTGCCGCGTCGTAAATCTGGATTTCGGGGCCGCTGGCGGCGTCACGGTCGATCACCTTCGCCGTCACCGCCGTGGCGGTGCCCGCGCTGTACTCCAGCGTCAGGGTTACGCTCAGGATGGCGGTGTAGGTCTTCGTGATGGGAAGCCGCACCGTCCCGGTATTGGCGACTGAGAAGGAATTGATGTATTCCGTCACCAGCGCCCGGTCCAGGATCTCCACCACGTCGTGGAGGACAAATTGATTGTTGTTCGCGGGGATGTGGAGCCGGAATCTGTAGGTCGCGCCCTCCACGGCGGGGATTCTCCCCACCACGGGCAACAACGCCCCGAAGCTGGAGGGCCATACCGGGGCCGAAAGCACCGTTGGCCAGAGGTCGTTGGCGAGGTCGTCGGGCCAGAATTCGTATTCGTCCGACTGGTACTCGAGGACCCATTCGTTTCCGTTCGGGGTGGCCGACACCTCGATGCCGAGCCTGTAGGGCAGATCACCAGCATCCACCACATGGTCCCATCGGTAGCTCGCGCCGAGGTAGTCGGTGTGGTAGAACGGCTCCGAGGCCCCCAGGTAGAGGCCGAATCGGCCCCGGTAGAACCCAACCCGTGTCCCGGCGTCCTGTTCCAGATCTGTTCCGTTGACGGTCATGCTGGTCTTGGTGCCAGGCCACGTATTGTCGCTGTGGCTGTAACGCTCCTGGGCAGCCTCCACGGGCTGGTCGCCGAGGCTGAGCGTCACCTGGGCGGCCCGCTGCGAAAGAATCCCGAGCGTGTCGATGGCCTTGACGAAGTAGACCCTGCTGCCTCCTTCGCCTGGAGGAATCCGAAAGCTGTTCTGGCGCAGCACCCCCGCATGGGCCGCAAGCGCGTAGTCCCAGGATCCGCCCGCCCCGTGGAGGACCCGGACCTGGAAGCCCGCATGGTCCAGCGGCGCATCGTCATACGCCCAGGAGATCACGCCGTCCAGGTAGGCGGCGGCCCGCACGTCCGGGGGCGGAGTGGATTTCCCCACCACCACCACGTCCTCCACATAGGTCCACTCGGACGGGACCCCCACGGAGGTGATGGCCCGGACCCGGAGATCATAGATCTGGCCCGTCACGGCGGGCCCGTAGTAGATGGTGTCGGAGGGGCGGAAGAGCGGCATGGAACGCCAACCGCGCTCACGGTCCTGCTGCTCCGCACGGCTGAGCAGCCGCCGCACCGTCGTGCGCCCGTTTTCGACCACCTGTTGGCCGACCAGCCGGTACTGTAGCTCGATGGCGTCCACGAGGCTCGCGGCCCGCTGACTGCCTGAGAGACGCCCCAGCAGTTGCACGATGTCGAGCACGATCCGCGCCTGGACGTTGCCGGACTGGTCCCGGTAGAGGACGGACTCGTCGGTCTTGACCCGGAGCACCATAGGGGGTTCTGGCCGCGCGACCTCGGGCCGCACGGGCGTCGAGATGCCGGGGTTGTACTCCACGGGCGCGTCCAGGTCGTAGACCAGCGGACTCGCCTGGCAGCACCGGACCGAGGCCCGAAGATCGCTCCGGGGCCGAATCTCCTGGACGATGCAGTCTATCGTCTCCACCCCCGCCTCGCCCCAGACGACCAAGTCTCCGACCGCTACCGTGCTGGCCCCTGTGTCGAGCGCCGAGGTCCACGCCATGGTGGCGGTAGGTCCAGCCGTGCTGGTGATGTAGCCCGTGTGGATCTGGCCGTCCGCGGTGCGGACCCGCGCCTTGTATTTCTTGGCGGTGTTGAGCGTCACCAGCTCGTCCAGCTTGCAGCTCGCGAGGTCGCCGCCGCTTAGGACGATGCTGCCCGTGATGCGGGCCGACCCCAGGCCCCACAGGACGACATCGTGCTGGAGGGCGATCCAATCCCCGCGCTCGAATGTCAGGTGCTCCCAGTCCATGTCGAACGTGATGCTCTCGGGCCGGAGCTCCGCCGCGCGCACCAGATATTTTCCCAGATCCTCGGCATGGCTGAGCGCCGAGACGCCCGGCAGGCTCATGGTTTCCACGAGCGTGGCGTCCGTGCCGTCCGGCCCGTAACCCTCGCGGTAGACCAGGATCTCGTCCTCCTGGTAGTCCTCGGCCTCGTTGCGGAAG
>CAZEOE010000098.1:0-3001 GCA_964513665.1 Candidatus Woesearchaeota archaeon
TCCCCAGTACCCGACGGCGAACCCACCCCACTTTAAGTACCGGTCCATTATTTACAACTCCGGTGCATTCGGATACCTTCTTTACGTTGCCACCACCAAATCCGCCGATCACACAAAAGGCATTTCATAAGTTCACCGTCGAAAGATTTATGTATGAGTTCTCACGTATAGGTGCTTGTGGCGAAAAAGAAAACCGGGACTTGGTATCAGATAAACCCTCTCTACGCCGGGAAACCATTTTCGGAGTGGCCACAGAACGGCGGTCCAGTTTGGTTTGCCGTGAAGAAGAAGTGATCTTCTTTCCGCAATGTGCGCAGTGTTCTTGAATGTGACTTTTAGCACAAGTATCGTCGCAAAAACCACAGTCACATAACGGCTTCATAGAGTCGCCCCAAGAAACATCCCACAAGCCAGCATAAGACCGCTCCAAAGAAGAAACCAGACATCGTCCTCCGGCAAGTATAATATTGTCTTCTTACTCGTTACCATCCTTCGACCTCCTTGACTGCTCGCGCGATGGCTTCCGCCCATTGCGGGACGACGGCATTTCCGAGTCGCTTAATTCGGTCCACCCGATGGGGAACCCCATTAGCCACTCGACCCACGTTGGGTTCAACTGCCCACCAACCGCGTCCGGCAGTAGGTCCTTCTTCTGGCTGCTTCCTTTCCAGTCGCGTACCACAGGAGTGGGCCACCTTAGGACCGCTTTTCCAAGCGTCACGCTGTGACGACTCCCGTCCACGATCTGACTGCTCTTCAACTTGTCCGTGAACGCATCCGATACCGTTGGTGTCGGCCACGATTGTATCTTCCCTTGTGCCTCGAGAGGACTCTTCCCGAGCATCGCGGTCGCTTCCGCTTCGCTCATCTCCCCCGACAGTACTTTCTCTCGGAGTATCCGAACGTTGCCCTCCATCGGACGCCATACAACTGTCGGGGTAGGCCAGGATTGCAATTCTGTCGCGACGGTGAGGCGCACCAACGGCGGCAGCCGGTACACAATACCATTCCGCATCATACCCGATCGCGGCAAGATCGCAGAGTACCGCGTCGAGTCCCCGGCGAGTGAGTGCTGAAACGTTCTCAAACATCGCGAGTCTTGGTCGCAAGTCGCGAACGGCTCTGACGCAATGGGACCAGAGCCCACTACGACTCCCCTCGATACCAGCTCGCTTTCCAGCATTGCTGATGTCCTGGCAAGGGAATCCCCCGGTGAGGATGTCGATTCTCGGAACATTCGTAAAATCGACCGTCGTAACGTCGTCGTATATCGCGGCGTCGGGCCAGTGCTTGCGAAGGACGGCTTGCGCGTGGGGATCATTCTCAACGAACCAAGCAGTCTCGAATCCACCGGCGCGCTCGAAGCCGAGCTCGATGCCTCCGATGCCGCTAAAGAGAGATCCGACACGCATCACACCGCCTCACAGGATAAAAAGCACTTGCTACTCATCAGGCACCCCGCAAACGTGCTTTAGGAACTGCTCTCTCGTCAAAGGCAACGCACCACAATCCGGGCATCCGCAGATAGGTCTAAATTCCTTCTGCTCGAGCTTCTTCATAGAGTTCTCCAGCATTTTAGGCACAACCAACCCTCACCACTCACGGCTTGGTCTTTCCCAATGACTGCGTCACAGAAACAGCAAACCCGCTTCTTACTCATATCGACACCTTTAAATAATTGTCTTGACGTGTTGATGAGTCATGCAATACGGTCTTTTTACCGATAAGTTTGGGCGACAGATGGTTAGACTTCATCCTTCCGTCGGAAAGGGAGTCGTCCCACTTCAAGAATTTAGAGATATGATGAACAAACAGACAGCCAAAACGGTAAAAGAACAAGGATTCTTTAAGAAATAGATAAATCATTTCTTCCACCATCCTGTGAGGTAGAACGCGAGTACGACTACTCCAGTGATTAGTGCGCATCCGAGGACGGTGATGACGGTTGCCCAATATGGTCCGACGTTGAGGATGAGGTTTTCAAAGATAGTCATTTTCTGTTCCTCACGATGTTGAATAAGAACAAACGAAACTCGTCAATCGGCGCGTCATTCTTCCCATAATCATATGCCTTCTCCATATCAGCACGAGTAAACAACAGCTTCATTGAGTCACCACTGATATGATGAAGTCCTCGAAATTCTCCGATAGACAACCCCGACAATAGAACGGCACATACTCCGAACCGTCGCTATTCAATCTCGGTTCGTCGATCATTGCTAAACCACAAGACGGACACCAGTGGCGCACAAGACCGTCGACCGACTTCTTCAAAAACAGGGACTTCATTCTCGCACCTTTCCGCAGACGGCGCAGGAGTTGCCGTCCCATTCATCTTCTCTGTCGGCTCCTCTTTTCTTCAAGCAATCGTCGCAGGTCATATGGTGTCGGCTCATAGGAAATACCTCTTGGTTGTCATTTGAGAATCACCCACATAGCGGCTACACCGACCCAGAAACCGAACATCAGAGCCGCCATCGTTGAGAGCAACATTTCACGATAGGAATACGTCTTCATTGATTGTGAGCCAGATGCGGCCCCCTCTTTTGGAGGAGACGCGCTGTCGCCATCTGGCGTGGCGTTCCTTTTACGTTGGGAATAGGACTTGGTTGTCATTTTAACGGCCTCCTCATATGTTCAGTCTCACAGTGCTTCTTACAGAGACGACACCAAGAGGTACAAGGCTTCCCGCACAAGTAGCACTTCATAGACGCAACTCCTTTTTTAAAAGACAGTGCGGGCAAAACTCGTCGCCCATACACGGCAGTAACTCTTCAACGGCCCTCTTTACATCCACCGAGGATAACCACTTCATTCTTTCACCTGTAAGTCGAGCGTCGCAACGACCTTTCCCATGTCCATTTCAACGTGGGTGCTTTTTTGCACCATTGTCATGTATGCGACACAGTTGAACAGGGCTTCTTTGAACTCTTTCTCTGTAAACATTGGCTTCATAGACGCAACTCCTTTTTTAAAAGACAGTGCGGGCAAAACTCATCAC
>CAZEOE010000099.1:0-2962 GCA_964513665.1 Candidatus Woesearchaeota archaeon
AGGAGTAGTTGGTCTGGAAATTTCCGTTATTGTTTTTGTGACAACAGGATTGTCAGAACTTACTGGCTCACCGTTATAGTCTACGATAGGATATATGTAAAGTTTAGTTATATTTCCTGTAAGACCATGATCTTGTGAAGTTATATTTATGAAAACTCTCTGCAACTCATCCATCGAAGTGGAGTTATATTTTCTTATGGAAGTAGAATTCCCTTTATCATCTTCAATGACGATAACGACTCCATCGACATCATCACCCCCAGCAGATCTTTCAAGGAGAAAAGAAACTCCCCTCTCAGCTTTCACTATGGAACTCTCAACAATTGAGAAACCCATCTGAGAAAATGATGTCTCAATATCTACTCTCTCCCCTGTGGAAGAAATATTGTTTCTCACAAAAACCCATACGATAGAAATAGCAACCATGAGGAGCAAAACCATGAGAACAGTCACAACTATCTCATTGATACCTCTCTTATCCATAAAATAATATATATATTACTATTTTAAAACTTAACTGTTACTCTAGAACAAAATCGCCGAATTTCCCTTTCAGAAGTTCAATGACTTTAAGAGAAAGTTTGGGTCTGGTTCTATTTTTCGTCTTTATCAATGAACTTTCTAATTCCTTTACGCTAACATCGGAAATTTTTCCTCCGAGTTCATCTATTTTCATAACATTATCCTTTCCAGATAGAATGTATAGCCCATCTTCACTATTCACAATTTCAGCCTTCTTGTCACCATATGATATGATTAAACTCGAGTTATACAATGTCGCAAGTTCCTTCCTCTGTGAGTATTCAGACAGTCTGTCAATCAATTCGGATGCGTTTCCTGCAATCTTCTGCATTTCTCCCTGAGAAATTTTCTTAGACTTTAGTTTCTCTTTCACACCAAGAGATTCTTTTGCGATGCTCAAAAGTCTCGGAGGCACCGAGCCACTTTTAACAAGTTTCTCCTCAAAACTCTTAACAACTCCCTTCTCAGATTCGGAATTAAGAACGTTTTTCATAAGAGAACTAACCTCGCTATGTATCTTTTCAGCCTGATCCTCCTGCATTTTTTTCTCAAGTTTCTCTCTTAAAATTTTCATTTTCTTATTAAACTCGGTAAAGTCAGACATTAACGAGTCAATTTCACTACCTTTCATCTCTTTGAGTCTCCCATGTTCATAATCTTTATAATATTTAACAGCCTTTTCAAGAATCTTAAGTTCTTTCTCAGACATTACTTTCTCCTGATCAACAAGAACCTTTTTTACCTCAGCAACTATATGTTTAGGAACAGGAGGGGCCTGACCGGCAAGCATCATCATGGATTGGGTGGGCGTGACGACTCCAAAATAAATATCCACCATAGCATCAAGCAAACGCCTCTTAACAAGTTCATTCGTTCTATCTCCCTCTTTCATATACAAATCTATAGCTTCAGGAGAGGGCCTGATTTTACCCATTTGCAACAGTCTCTTCCATGGGATAAAAGTTCCTCTGTCATAAAGCGGAATACCATCCCTTATGAAAGTAAACATTATGGGCTGAGCATCCTTGACAGACTGCCAGAAATCGGTCAATAAATAAACCTGGACATTAAGGATGTTTTTAGTTCCGGCAAGTGTAGTCGCTTCCCGCACAAACTCGTTGACTATTTTACCTCTAAGTTTCTCAAGCAACTCTATTCTAGACATCCTCTTCACATCAGTGTCATCTATAATCACGAAAGTGTCCACATCAGAAGTCTTATCTGGATTGCCTCTTGCAAGACTTCCCCCAATAGCATAAGTTGCAACATAATGGACTCTTCCAACATTAAGCCAATTCAGCACAAGAGCTTTATGGATATTAGCCATCCTCAATGCTCCAAGGAAACCATCATCATATACCGGGAAAGCGGAAGACAGAGCATCATAAAATTCAAACTTAGAATCCAAACCATAATTCCAAAGGTCAACTTCGGCAGTTTTCACATGGAGCCAAATATTTTCCTTGGTCTCTTTAAGGAAATTTATAACTTCTGGTTTTATTTTAGGTATGTTCTTATACTGTTCCTCTGGGATAACCATAAGCATATGCATTGGCTTCGAGGCAGACACTTCTTTTGGAACTCCTTCATCTTCTTCAAACATTAAAGCCATCTGCTGAGGGATTATAGCCAAAACTTTCGTGAACTTGAACTTCTTAAGAACTTTTTTCTTAAAAGATTCCATTTTCTCCTTTAATTTATTTAAGTCTATATTTTCTACAGCGCCTTCATGCCCAGGACCAAAATTCTTCTTCAGATTAGGGTCATACTTCCTGTTAGACGAAAGATTTCCAACCAAACTCTCGGGTTTTTTTTCTTCCACGATGAAATTACCAAAATTAGGTATATAAAGCTACCTATGAAACTGTTGAAACAGGATAATTTATATATCTTTATCGTCACAGATATATGTGAAAAAGAAGGTTTTCAGAAAGGGGGAGAGAAAATATCTCCCGGATTTTGTTTATGGGGGGATCGACGGCTCTGTAACGACTTTTTCAGTTGTTGCCGGGGTTACAGGCGCATCGCTTAGTCCTATCGTGATTTTAATTTTGGGCTTTGCAAATCTTTTCGCGGACGGATTTTCCATGGGAGTTTCAACTTATCTCTCGACAAAATCAGAAATAGAATTGCACAAAAAACATAGACACAGAGAATACGATATTAAAAATCCAAGGAAATCCGCAATAGCAACATTTTTCTCTTTCATAGCAGTAGGTATAATCCCTTTAATCTCTTTTCTTTTTGCCCCGCTTAGTCCCTGGATCGATGAAAATAAATTCATTCTTTCCTTTTTTCTTACAGCCTTCGCTCTCTTTATAGTAGGCGCCGTAAAAGGTCAGATAGTAAACAAACATTTTCTCAGATCCGCGTCAGAAACATTATTAGTTGGAGGAACCGCCGCATTAATAGCGTATGCAGTAGGCTTCCTGATTAAAAC
>CAZEOE010000100.1:0-2820 GCA_964513665.1 Candidatus Woesearchaeota archaeon
GGCGATCACCTGCTCCATGCTGCCCCGGCCCATGCCGGAGAGCGTGCGCCAGAAGTCCTCGGCGATCAGTGTCGCCTCCTCGAAGGTGAACTGCGTGCGGTCCTGGAAGGACTGCATGTAGAGTTCCGCCTCCTGGAGGGCCTGGTTCATTTCGGCGGAGACGTTCCCGGCGGTCCCCAGTCCCGCCATGGTCTGGCCGCCCCGCTGGAACGGGTCCATCGACGTGCCGAAGCTCTCCATGGAGCCTAGTTGGAGCTTCCACTCTTCGTAGAGGTCCACGACCTCCTCGCGCACCTTGCGTGCGGCCTTTCCGGCCCCGCCCAGAGACGCGACGGCGCTTTCCACGGAACTGCGGAAGCCGTCCGTCGCCTTGGCGGATTCCTGCATGTCGCGCGGGATCGTCGGGAGCGGCGACATGGCGGGCAGACCGCGCTTGGCTTTGTCGAGGGCCGCCTGAAAGTCCTGCATCACGGCGTCTTCGGTCGGCGGGAGCGCCGTCGGGAAGTCGAGGCCGAAGAGGCCCGTCTGCTTCTTGCTGCTGCTCAGCATGGCGGAGTAGCGCGAAAGGAACCGCTCCAGCGGCCCATCGTCCTGGACGAATCTCGTAAGGGCGTCGCTGGCCTTGATTGTCCAGTCGAGGAAGTCGCGCCACATGGGGATCATCTGGTCCCCGAGTGTCTGGCGGAATCGGTCGAAGGCGTTTCTCGCCAGTTCCACCTTGCTTGCCGTCGTCTCGAAGCGCCGGTTGCTTTCCTCGGTCAACGCGCTGGTGTCCTTGATGGCCTCGGCGGCGCGCTCGTGGGCGTCCCGGTAGAGGTCCACCGCAGTGCTGCTGCGCAAAATGGTGTCCCGGAGCCGCACGTCGGCCAGCCCGAGTTCCTCCAGCACCTCGAAGGCGTTGCCGCCCGCCTCGCTGAACTGGTTCAGTCCGGCGAGGAACTGCACGATGGCCCCGTAGGCGTCCTTGCGGAATCCCTCCTGGAACTCCGCGACGGTCTGGTCGGTCAGCGCGGCGAAGATCCGCAGGGTATCGCCCCCGCTCGCGACCGCGTTCGCGGTGTCGGCGAAGAGGCGCGACATCGCCGTCCCGGCCATTTCCGCGTTGAGGCCCACGCTCGACAGCACGGTCGCCATGGCCACGATGTCGCTGTCCACGATGCCGACCTGGCGGCCCACGCCGACCAGCCGCATCCCCATGTCCACGATCTCGGCCTCGGTGGTGGCGAAGTTGTTGCCGAGTTCGACGATGGCCGAGCCGAGCTTGCCGAGGTCTTGCTCCGCGATCCCGCTGATGTTGGCCCAGCGGGCGAGGCTGGTCGCGGCGTCCTCGGCGGAGAGATTGGTCGAGACGCCGAGCCGGGCCATCGTATCGACGAAGCCCGCGAGGTTCTCGGTCGCGATCCCGAGCTGGCCGCCCGCCTCTGCGAGCTTGAGCAAATCCGGCTGGCTGAACGGCATGACGCGCCCGAGATCGCGGATCTGGTCGGCCAGTGCCGAGAATTCGGCCTCGGTGGCGTTGACGGTTTTGCGCACGCCCGCGAAGGCGCTCTCGTAGGCCATGGCCACGCTCAGGCTCGCCTTGATGCCCCGGACCGCCGCGCCGAAGCTGACGACGCCCGCCGCCGCGACGGCGATCTGCTTGGCCATCCCGCCGAACGCGCCCCCGACGCCGCCCGCCCGCTTGGTGAGGTCGGCCATGTCCTGCTTGCCCATGCGGACGCCGCGCTCCCAGTCGGTCGTCTTCAGCCGCATTTCGGCGGCGATGCTACCTGCGTCGAACGCCTGACCGCTCATCGCGTGCTCCGAAGAACGCCTTCAGTGCGTTCCGGTTGGCGGCCCACTCGGCCTCCTGGTCGGCCTCCGCGCTCCGCGCGTCCGCGCGCAGGCGCTCCAGGTAGCGGTCGAGGTCGCCCTGCTGCATGTTGGGCGCGCACGCCGCCTCCACGGCTGCCATCTGCCGCCGGGCCTGGTACTGTCTCGCGAGGTCGATCCATATCCGAAGATCCCGCGTGTCCATCCACCGGAGTTCACTGAACCGGAACCCCGGAAAGGCGGACCAGATATATGCTATTGAGGTCGCGCGCCCGCGCGGACCCTGGTCCCCAAAGGGTCCACGAACGCCTGCATGACGAAGTCGCGCACGGCGATCTTGTGGCGGAGCGGCACGTCGGCGAACTCCGCCGGGTCGGCCCCGGTGAATTCCGAGAGCTGTCGGTCGAGGATGTGGCCGAGGTTGCCCCCGGCGGACTCCGCGCCGATCTCGCCGATCCGGGCGATGGTCTCCTCGGTGATTTCGCGGACCTGGTAGGTCTTGCCGCCGGGCACGTCGAACTCGATGGGGTCCTGGAGGGTCGATAGTCTGAGCTTGGGCACCTGTCGATTCCTTTGGGTTGGGGCCGGACGGCGCAGTGCCGCCCGGCCCCGCGAGGGGACGAGAGATCGGAAGCGGGACGGCCTACGAATGCAGGCCGAACCGCACAAGGTCGTTGACGGCGTACTTGGGGGACCCGCTGTTGTAGAGGTGGCCGCCGGAGGCAATCATGGCCGCCGTCACGGGGATGCCGATGGCCTGGAAGGCCCAGGCCTTCTGGCCGTTGTACTGGCCGACCACTTCGAGCTTCGGGATCACCACGCAGGCCGGAATGTAGGTCCACTCGGCGGGCGTGGCCGAGACGCTGCTGCCGACGATGGGCTTCAGGACCGCCTCCGCGGCGCTGGTGACGAGGTTCGTGCCGACGCGGGCCGCGAGGTCGGTCTGGCTGGTGGTGCCGCTGCTGTGGACGCCGCCCGCGATCTTCGCGATCTGGGCGAGCGTCGCCT
>CAZEOE010000101.1:0-2773 GCA_964513665.1 Candidatus Woesearchaeota archaeon
AGACGTTATAAGAAAGATAAGGAATAGGAAAGGTCTAGCGGAGAATCAATAATGGCTCTTGATATAAGAGATTCTGGTGAATTTGAATTGGATATTTCTGATTTTGATATAAGTGATGTTGGATCTTATTGTGAGTTTGTTAGGAGTGTTCATCCTAGAATTGTATGCCTAGAGCCTGCACAGATTCGCTTTCCTGGGAAAACAAGAGAGTATTGCTTTCCTCATGCTCTTAAGGTTTTAAGGGATAGATATGATTTTTTAAGCGGAGCTTTAAATAGAACAAAGATAGGTGTGCTATGGTACGAACACACAAGAGAAATAGATACTGTCAAACAAATGATTTCTCTTGTTGAATCTCATGCTCAAGATTATGCATAGTTATGGTGGGGCGTGGGCTTTTTTAAATTGTCAGGTATTTATAATTCAAATTTGATTTTCAAAAGATTTATTAATAGATTGTTCTGGGAGTTTTGATGTCTGAAAGGAAAATTTCAAATGTGAAGATAACAAAGAAGACTTTTTATTTGATAATTGCGGGTTTGGTTTTTGTTCTTGTTGCAGGATATTTTGGATTTGGTTTTTACAAGGAGAAGGCTTGGGAGAATGAAGTTAATTCTTATAAGAAATTTTTATATGACAGTACAGTTTGCCAGTATTCCTGTCCGTTGGAAGAGCAACAAATTGGAAACTCAAGTTTGTTACTTCCTGAGAAAGAATGTGTAACTTCTTGTCTTGAGGGTTTTAGAAATTCCGGAATAGATGCAAATAAGTTTTCTAATAATGATCTTATGAAAGATGGACTTGTTTTGGATATACAGGATAAAGTCGTAGCGTGCAAGAGAGATAGTGCTAATTTAACAGGCGAGAGGGAAAGAGCTGAGTCTTTTGTTTCATGTGTTGGAAATTCTCTTCGGGAACTTAAAGAAACATATGGCTATCTTGAATGAACTTGGAATTTGTGAAGAAGATAAATTTACAATTTTAGTTTTAGAGCCTAATATCGCGTGCGAATCTCAGCGACATATGAGGTTGTTTTATATTAGGGGTTTGTTCGAGCAACGTATACATGATAGTTTCATTGTTAGGGACCATGGCAGATCAGTTATTAACGATGGGTATTTTGAGGGACAGGTTATAAAAGAATACGAATCCCCCGATGGTAGTACAAGCACAGTACCAGATATTCGTGATAGCCCTGTTATATTAAATGCGAGTGGACACTTAGTGAAATATGACGGATATATAAGATATATACTCTGAATCTCTGTATGGTTTATTGTATTTTAAGTAAATAATATTTAATTTTTTAATCTAGACATCGTACGGGTTTCTTTTTGATGTATTTCTTAATTTTTTTGAGTTGATCTTTTCGAATAGAGACACGATGAATTTATATAGTATTTATCACTTTAGGTTAGATAAGTGATGCAATTGGTGAACTAAAAAAAGACTTTTGAAATTAAACAAATGGCTTCAATACTCAGGTCGGGTGGAACGGTAGATTTTGTTAGTAAAGATAGTCCGATGGCTTCTGAAGAAGAAAGAAAAGAGGTCAGGATAGCTTATTATGAAAAGGAAATAAAGGATTTAAGAGCAACACATAGAAAGGAGTTACAGAAGTTAAACGACAAATTTTATGAAAAAAAGAAAAGATATTTATGGATAATAACTGCTATGGCCATTTGTATTCTCTTCTTGTTATTTTTAATATATAGATAACTCTAGTCCTCTGCTAAACTTTTTCTGCTTATTCTTGGTGTGCCTTTATTTTATGTAAATTTTATCATCTACCTATCTGTTTTCTAGGAGGCGTTTCAGAGATTGGGCGAAGAATTTATAAATTATTTATTACTAGTCAATATGATGATGGATTATGTATAAAGAAATGACTGTTTTCCTTTCCGCATTGGTTTTCTTTTCTGTTTTAGCAGGTCTTTTTTTAAAGGAAGATTCTGAGGTTACAACTTATGCTGTTCTGGAAAATTTGCCAGTTGAGGAAGTTAACGAAAATGAATCTCGATATATTTCTTTAAAATACGGCGAAAGTGATTTTGGAAATCCAGCTAACAGTTTAAAGTGGTATCGTATGCCTATTACTTACAGTTACTCTGAAGGTTGCGTGGGTCCGATCATATTTAGAATAGAAAAGGCGTTAGCAATACTTTCAGAACAAACTAAAGGTGCGGTAAGAATGGAGAAGGTGGAAGAAGACTCGGATTTGTTGTTCAAATGTTACAAGGAACAAAGATATTCTCCGGATGCGTATTATACTAGTACTCAGTACACTCTAGGTTCAAATACTCGAATTGAGGTTACAAGTGAAGATTTAATTAAGAAGATGTTAATAGAATTCTGGGGTGTTACAAATACAACATATCCTCAGTCCTGTTATAGCTTCCCTAAACTAGAACTTCATGAAATTCTTCATGCTTTTGGTTATGAGCACAATACTTGGAATAGGTATAGCATAATGTATCCACAAGAGGAAGGTTGCATCGAAACAAAGAAGAATGGAGATAATGTAACAATAAGAAATGTTACTTTTGTTCCTAAAGATGAGATAGATAGTGATATAGTAAATGATTTGATTAATATTTACTCTTAAAACCATTTTCTCTTTTTAACTTTGTTTGACAATTTTTTAAGAAGCTTTGATTCAATTAAATATTGGTTTTCTGATATGTTTGTTTATGTTAAGACTAAAAACTTGATTAGTTTATTAACGGAAAGTGGTAAAATGCATTTAAATAAGCTGATATTGTCTGAATTCTAT
>CAZEOE010000102.1:0-2771 GCA_964513665.1 Candidatus Woesearchaeota archaeon
AAAAATCAACATACTCTCCTTGTTCCCTCCAGTAAATTTTTATTTTGTCTTTTTCGTTCTCTGCATATTTCTCTTCTATTTCAGTCTGAACGACGATATCCTTATAGTTCAATTCAGGTCCAGAGACTTTGACAATTTTTCCTCTCGAGGTTTTCTGTTCATTCTTTTCAGCTGGCACAGTAGAATAAGTTAAAGCTATTTTCTCCGCTTCTCCACTCTTAATAATCTTTCCAATATCCACTTCCTCATTTTCGTTATAAAACACATCAGCCTCGTTAATTGAGATAGAAAAATTAGTCTCATTCATAACATTTAGATAACTTTCTGCCTCGGAATCTATCTTCACATTTTCAATTCTTGAGTTTTTAGGAACGATAGTTCTTAAGTTAGCTATATTTTTTTTCGTCCCAAGATCTATCACTTTAACCCATCTAACCCTCTCCCCAACTCTGGAAGGCATCTGCACTACGAATTCATTATATCCTCCAAGACCAATATTATCTGTAGTATTTGTCTGATTACTCTCTTCTTGTGGGCTTTCAAGAGTCTTTATCTCATACCTCACAGTTTCAATTTTTATTTTTCCACTTTTTACCTCAACCCTTAAATCATATTTTTCTTTTTTTAGTTTAAGAGAGCTCAAGTCGCATGTGTCCAGACACTGAGATTCAAATCTAACTTTTCTAATCTCCTTGATTATTTTACTGTCCTCTTCACTGACGTTTCCTGAAACTGTTTCATTAAACAAAGAATCTACAAAAACGCTTTCATTATCAGGAGCGCTTAAGTTTTCAGAAACATTTATTTCACTGGTAGAATTATTTTCTTCTTCTGCACCTTCAACGACAAACGCGGTAAGACCTAAAGAGTTTTCTTCAAATCTTCCGCTGTCAAATAGAAGTTTATCCTCGAAATAAATTTTTATTTCACTTCCGAAATCAAATTCACCGGATGCCTTCAATGAAATGATTTCTCCATAATTTGACAGAGCAATGCTATAGTTTTCGCTCTGATTAAACTCCAAATTAAGCTTCTCCTCAAAAGTTTCAGCTGGCGATAAAAGTAAACTCTCAGACTGGAAATAAATATTCAAGGAGACCAACACAAAAAGAAACAAAAACAAAAAAAACACAGACACTGTTCTGTGAATAGACTTTTTTTCTTCCTGGTTTTCCTTCTCATTGATAATTTTTTCACATTCCTGTGCATATTTTTTATAGTATTCAATCCACTCTAAGTAGGTTTTTCCTTCGATTTTCTTACAAACTACATCCTCATATTCAGTCTCAGTTATTTCTCCATCAACATATTTTTCTTTTGTAGACTTCAGTAAATTTTCGATTTTTTTTCGTTCATCGTTACAACTAGATATCCTTCTAATTAGCTCGTGTTTTTCTTCTGCTTTTAACATATAATTTATACTTATCAGTTATGTAATTTATACTTATAAAAGTTACTATTTACTTATTAATTATACTATTATAAGAAAATATACTCACTATTTGCCCTTTTTCACCATTTTTTATCGCACAAAATGTTTCTTTATTCTCTTTCGTCAAAAAAGAATTTTTTTCGACGTTACACAAAAGGTTTATAAAGCCCTCAACTCTAAAAAAATATCAAAATGTTAAGATTAATGAGTGCCTTAATTATAATCTCGGCAAACACCCGAATTATATCGGGAAATAGCCGTTGCTTGCATATTAAGGTATGAGGTATGCAAGTTTATTCCTATTCGAGAATTGCGATTTTATAATAATTGATTTATTCAGTTTTTATAAATGGGACATATAATTATGTCCTTGTTATACTTTTTATATAGAGGCAGAGTGCGTTAAAGCAGGAGTGAATTTTTTTCTCTTAAAGAATTCACACAAACAATTTTTTCAATTTTTTAAATTGAACAAATCCAGTTGATCCTGCTGGAGGCTGCTGCTATCTGGTTTGCAATTAGACATGCAAGTTTTCTTGTTTCGCAAGAAATGAGGAGCGAACTGCTCAGTAACACGTAGCTAACCTGCCCTGACGGCGATGATACCCTCGGGAAACTGAGGTTAAACGTCGATAGAAGATAGTTTCTGGAATGATTTATCTTCCAAACTTCGTCAGGATGGGGCTGCGGCTGATTAGGTTGTTGGCGGGGTAATGGCCCACCAAGCCGATGATCAGTAAGGGCTCTTAGCGGAGAAGCCCTGAGAGGGAGTCTGAGACACTACTCCCAGCCTTACGGGGTGCAGCAGTCGGGAAACTTCTGCAATGCGCGCAAGCGTGACAGAGCAAGCCAGAGTGATTCTCTATAATTGAGAATCTTTTATGAGATGCAAAAAGTCTCATGAATAAGGACTGGGAGAGACTGGTGCCAGCCGCCGCGGTAATCCCAGCAGTCCAAGTAGCAGCCACTATTATTGGGTCTAAAACATCCGTAGCTTGCTTCGTAAGTCTTATGTTAAATCAGGCATCTTAAGTGTCTGGCCGCATAAGATACTGCGGGGCTTGGGACCGGGAGACGTAAGGAGTAAACACAGGGTAGCGGTAAAATGCGTTGATCCTGTGTCGACTAACGATAGCGAAGGCACCTTACGAGAACGGATCCGACAGTGAGGGATGAAGGCTAGGGGCGCAAAGTGGATTAGATACCCATGTAGTCCTAGCAGTAAACCCTGCACACTGAACATCAGTACCTCTTCGGGAGGTATTGGTGCTGTAGGGAAGCCGTAGAGTGTGCTACCTGGGAAGTATAGCCGCAAGGCCGAAACTTAAAGGAATAGGCG
>CAZEOE010000103.1:0-2735 GCA_964513665.1 Candidatus Woesearchaeota archaeon
TGCTTGCGGTGTTGCCATTGGCAGCTATTTCTTATTTGCTCAGTGTTTCCGTTACTGAGGTGAACATTGCGCTTGCAGCTGCACTGATTGTTCGACGCGCTGCAGAGTGGCTGGTGGAGCCACATGTGACGGAATTGGAGCGTCAGCATCAACCGTGGCATGGTTTGCTGTTGCAACTGGTGTTATTCCCCCTCGTTATTTTCGAGATACTGTATTTTGGCAGTATGTGGTTGATCTGGCCGTGGGCAATATCTCCTTTGCTGCATAGCCTCAAGTTCCTCCTGGAAGCCGAGCGCTACAACATATTAAGCATCGGCAAGGCACACACCGCGTCTACGGCGGTGATGGGGATTTCGAACTATATCCTGCGTGTACTGGTGGTCGATCTTGCCGGCAAAACCTTCGCCGGTATGGTGTTTCCTGCTGTTGCGATCGGCAGTTTTGCCGGCACCATGTTTGCCAATATCGTAGGTCCAAGCCTGATGCGTAAGGGCTGGAATGCCCTGTTGTATTTAAAGGTGCCGCTGTTTGTGTGGACTATGGTCGGCGTTGGCATATTCTTTTTTTCACAGACGGTGTTTCAGCAGGCACTTGGTTTGTCCATCGTCGGTGGCGCCATCATGCTGTTTGCACAGCAATCGCGCTTGCACCTTCTGCGTGAAGACCATACTTTGGGTGCCGATACCATCGTGCATCTTGTGCTGGTTTGCCTGGTACCTATTCTCTATTCGGTTGCCGGCCAGCAATGGCTGACCTCTATCTATCTGCTGAATACAGTGCTGGCATGGGGTTTTTATGTGTTGAGCGACAAGCTTTCCAGTATGAACCAACTACAACGTTATCGCTTGCTGGTAGTGACGGTGGTGGTGTTGATCATGCCGGTATTCTTTCAGATCCAGGGCGATATCTATTTGAGCGAGAGCCCGGACGGCATGTTGGATTCCGGAGGGCTTCTGCAGTTGGTACCGTTGCCGTTCTCGCTGCTCGCTTGCTATCTTGGTCTCGTATTCTTTAATGAGGGGATCACTGACTCCAAGCCGGCGATCATGACCTTGTCCTTGTTCTTCTTCCTGCTGAGCGTGTCTGCACTGGTAACGGGATCGTCACCGGCAAAACTGATACAGCTGGTGCAGGTGATTCTGCCCGTGGCAGGTTTGTTGCTCGGCGTGTCCTTGGCCAAGCTCAACCGTCCGCTGGTCGCCCGCACCATGTTGAATTTTCTGATGGTTTTCATACCGCTGCATTTGTTGGCGACCTGGTTTCAGGGTGAATTAGAGCTGACGCACCATCTATATTTTTTCAGTATTTATCAGCATGAAACCTTTGTGCCATTGGTCATGGTTTCACTTTTTGCCTGGCTTGCCCTGGAACTCTTCGATACGCACAAGAAGACGCTGCTCATTTTGGCGCCATTCATGGCGGTGTATGTGGTGGCAGGAGATTCGAGAATGGCCCTGCTCGGGTTGAGCGTGTTCGTTGCAGCTTTTATGGTCGCCAGTGTGCGGGCAAGACAGCGTTACATGATGGCTATGCTGCTGCTGATCGTGTTCAGCAGCTTGAGTTACAGCATTCTGAAAGAGAATGTCCAGCAGCAGCGGGAAACGGTCGCGTTTGAACAGGAGCATGAACCCGATACGCATAGCCCTGAAGATCGACCTGCCGCAGACATGAAGCCCGATACAGACGGGGTGAATCAATGGTTGGAGGTGCTCGAGAACCCTGCCATCATTATTTTCGGGCATGCGGTGCCGATGGAGCGGCATGAACTCGATCGTTCGACCAACTACTATGCGGATCTGGTTTACAATTTCGGCTTGATTGTAGTCCTGCCGTTGTTATTTTTACTGAGTTATACGGTCTTCCGCTTTGCGGTTTCAGAACAAAAATCTCCGGTACTGATTGGCTTGTTTCTGATCGTGCTGTATCAGATTACCGTTGTCGGCATGACCAAGTTTGCGCTGAAACAGCCATATTCCGGCATCATTATCTTTTTCCTGTGGGGCGTGTTGCTCACCATGTTGCAATCCGGCCTAAAAACAGAGCAAGGTAAACGACTTGAGTCCTGACATTACCATCTCCATCGTCAGTCACGGCCAAGCCAGCCTGGTCAAGCAGTTGCTGCGGGATATCGACGGTTGCGGTGCAGGAAGTTGGTTGAAAGAAGTGATCATTACCTGCAATATCCCTGAATGGCAGTCGTTTCAACTGACATCCGCGCCGGTCCGCATCATCGAGAATGAAGCGCCGAAAGGATTTGGCGAGAATCACAATGCGGCATTCCAGCATTGCCGGAGCGAGTATTTCTGTGTAGTGAATCCTGATATACGGCTGCATCAGAATCCGCTACCCGTTTTGCGCAGTTGTCTGCAAAGTCAACACGCTGGCGTTGTTGGCCCCAGAGTCGTCAATCCGGGCGGGTGGCTTGAGGATAGCGCCCGACCGTTTCCAAGTCCAATGTCGGTGCTGAGAAAGCTGGTTGGTAATCGTGCCGCTTCCCTTTATCCAGAGAATGCCGTGCCTGATACGCCGGATTGGGTCGCCGGCATGTTCATGATGTTTGATACCAGAGCTTTTGCGCAGCTCGGTGGTTTTGACGAAGGCTATTTTCTTTATTACGAGGATGCAGATATTTGTGCGAGGCTAACCCAAGCAGACTGGCCCATCGTCTATTGCAAAGAGGCGGAGGTGGTACATGACGCCAGGCGTGACAGTCATCGCAAATTGCGTTACTTGAA
>CAZEOE010000104.1:0-2706 GCA_964513665.1 Candidatus Woesearchaeota archaeon
AGTTTTCTACGGAACGGAGGAACAAGTCCTTCAATTAGTTAGAGAACTGAGGAATATCAAGACCGAATGGCTGAAAGACAGAACGAAGACTGAGAATGTCTTCGTCTCAATAGTGAGGGAAAAATGTTAGAAATCGGAGCTGGAATAGTAATCTTATTTATCCTTATTAATTTCATTGCCGGAGTAATCTGGATGATAGATAGTTCAGAACAAAAAAGGAAGGAGAGAGATTTATGGGAGTAGTTACAATTTTTTTGTTAGTTTTTGCTGGTTTTATTGTTGGAATATTTTTTATAAGTTTTCTTACCGGCGGAGAGAGAGCCGATGTTACACTGTATGAATCAATAATAATGGACTTGCACAAACAATTGGAAGAAGCCAACGAAACAATCTTTACTTTATCAAACGAGAAAGCAAATTTACAAGACACAATCACAATATTAGAAGGGAAGAAATGAACAAAGAAATATTAAAATCAGCTTACTCTGGCATACTGCCGGAAGAAACATTAGATGAAATGATAAGTAAAAACAAGAGGAAAACGAAAGAACATATCCGATTGCTTTTAGATCGTGTATTGAGAGACTTAAACAACGTCCCTGAAGCCCTAAGAGATATAGAAGAGCCAACCTATGCAGAAATAATCGAAATGTTTGTCGAAAAACTTTCTCAAATCCAGGAGAAACTATAATGGAATTAACAGCTTGCTGTCAAAAACCATTTCTTGAAGATACAGATATTTGTTCCAGATGCAACGGACACGTAGATGTAATGTGCCCCGATTGTCTTGGGGCAGGAACCATTGATGTTAGAGACGACTATCACCCCCCAACGGCAATCAATGAAAGATGGAGAACAGTCACTTGCCCTACCTGCAAAGGGGAGGGGAAAATAGAAAGGATAATATGAAATTTTACGAGTTTCACGAAGACGAAAAAAGAGTTGATATATTCAACGAAAGATGGTATAGACACCCGGAGACGGGAAAGTTTTACCGAAATGTAACCACAATACTTGGTATTATAGACAAGGGATATAACTATGATGAATGGCTGAAGAACAACGGGCATAATGCTGAGATAATAATTGACAGAGCGGGGAAATTTGGAACTGAATTCCATAAATTAGTTGAATTATTCCTAAGAGGGGAAACGGTTAAATACTTTGATTTGACTTTTCTCGGAGACAGAACGGCAACTGAACTTTGGGAAAGATTTAATGTTTGGATTGATTTCTGGAAAGAATTAAACTCAAAATTCAAAGTAGATTACAAACCAGAGGGGATTGAATACATAACTTATTCAGAAAAACACCAATACGCAGGGACTATTGATTTAGTTTGCAGGATAGATGATGAACTTACGATTATGGATTGGAAAACAGGGAATCACATAGGAGAGAAAGAAAAATTACAGATGACAGCATATATGGAGACGATTAAATGTTCACAGGCAAAATTAGTTCACCTTCCAGCGACAAAGCCAAACAAGAAGGGCTATAAAATAATTGACGTAGAATATCAGCCCAAAATGTTTAATCTATTCTTAGCTACAAAAGACGTGTTCGATATGATGAACACTGACGAACCGAAAGTTTTAACATTGCCATTACAAATTAACAAAGAGGATATATAATGCCAGCAGGTAGATCACAAGAAAAAAGAAGATTTCTTCATATCTCTTATGGAAAATTCAGAGAGAGAGCCGGAGAAAATGAAAGCGGGGCGGAGGTTAGAATCAACAAAGATAACAAATCAATTTGGGAATTTGTCTTTGACTTTGTAGAGGGGCAGATTACAGGCATCTTTTACAAAGAAGATGATAAGTTTGGGAACAACTTTGAAGTTGTTTTGGACGATAAAATAGATAAATTCCAAATCTCATTTAAAGAAGGTGATAGCTTTTTTAATGATTTCTTTTCAAAACTGCCAAATGTAAATCTTGACAAATGGGTTAAGTTAGTTCCCTATGACTTTGAGGATAAAAACACAGGGAAAAAGAAACGTGGTTTAGTAATTTGGCAGGAACAGAATAAAATTGAGAGTAAGTTCACTTCTTACGATAAGGAGACAAAGAAGTTTACTTATTACGAGGGATTTCCTGAGCCGGAAAAGAAGATGGATAAAGAGGATTGGAAAATCTATTTTATTAAAGTGGTTAAATTCTTGAGAAACTATACTAATAATAAAATAGTTCCAATTCTAAAGAATAGGCAAGACGGCTTTATTGATGATACCATCGTAGATATACCCGAAGCCGAGACACCATTGGACTTAGAAAGTGGAGACCTGCCATTTTAGGTAATATGGAAAAGAAACTTATCACAGAGGTAAAGAACGGTATATTAGTTGATGATGATTTATTCAGAATGAATGTGAGTTGTTTTGAGGGGAAAAAAGTTGATGTAACTATAAAGAACCATACTGACAAGGCAACGAATCCGCAAAAGAAATATTTCTTTGGAGTTGTGTTTAGAATGATAGCTGATTATATGGATAGTTTTGGCGAGACACATTCCTATGAAGAAATTTATGATTACTACAAGAACAAAGGATATTTTGGTTATATGGAAATGTTTGGCGAGCCAGTGCCACAGGGATTAAGCAGAGCATCAACACAGCAGGCAAGCGAGGCAAAGGAAAGAATACAGCGAGAATGGGCTGAAAAAGGTTTAGTTATTCCCGATCCACAACAAACGGAGTTTTTA
>CAZEOE010000105.1:0-2700 GCA_964513665.1 Candidatus Woesearchaeota archaeon
TATTAACTGAAATCCTTGCCTTTTTTGACAAAGTATATAAAGAAGGTATTACGTGGAGTTTTATGAGTCAGCTTTTAGCTGTTATGGAGGTGAAGGGGGTTGGGTTAGATACAAGGATACGCGATTTACCCCCATTGTATAAGTGTTCTTTTGCTTATTTTCCTTCAAAAAGTATTCCTGAGACTTTAAGGGTGGGGAAACCTCATGAAATATCTGCAAATGCAGTTTATATTGATGGGGAAGTTAGTGCGATGACTACACTTTCTACTTTGCTTTCTTTGGATGGGGATTTAAGATTGGGAGATTGTATGAATAATGCTGGATGGTATCCAATTAGAGATTCTCCGAAGGAAGATGTTGCTACAACTGATCATTAGAAAAGGGTAGATTGTTTTGAGTCTATTTTAAGATCATCGAATTTTTTGTTAAGGAGAGAAAGAACTTGTGTTGCAATAGGCTTGATTTGTTTTTCTATATAGTGTTCATAATCTATTTTATGTTTTATCTTTTGAATAGGTTCTGGACCTGCTGTTGTAATTATGTATGAGATAGTGTTTGACTCAAGTTTATCTAGTTGTCTTGCAGCCTTTACATGAGGAGGAGTTGTCTTTGTATATTCTTCTAGATTTTTTCTTATAGACTTTCTATAAATCAATTTGTTGTCAAGTTTGCCTTCCATTATTTTTTTTATATAGTCTTTTATGAATTTGTCTGCGGATTCGTTGTGAAATATTTTTAGGAGCAACTCTTTTTGAAAATCTTGTGCTGCTTCTGTCCAGTCTCCTCTTATAGCCTCTAAGCCAACAATATCTAAAGTTTCTTTTCCGTCTTCGTATACAAGGCCCGCGTATCTTTTCTTTGCAGCCTTTTCATCTTTTCCTCTTGTTTGTGGAATCATTAGAGAAAGATAGTGTTTATCAAATTCAAGCTCAAGGAAGGACTTTCTTTTGTATTCCTTTTCCACAAGAGAGTTATAGAATGAATTTATGAAATCTTGTATTTCTATACCTACTTTTTTTGCTTCTTCTTTTTTTGAAAAAGTTTCTACAAATACGCTGTCCGTGTCTGAGTAAATTACTTTAAAGCCTTTCTTTTCTATTTCTTTGGCTGTAAGTTTAATTATAAATTGTCCAAAGTGAGTGATTGCGTTTGCCATTTTAAGATCGAAATATCTGCAGTTTGGGGAGGCTAAAACTCCGAAGAAAGAATTCATTATCGTTTTTATTGCGTAGCTTGCAAGTTCGTTTTTTTCTCTTTTTGCTTTTTCTCTCTCGGAATGCAGTTTTTCAATTATATTTGGAAGGATGCCTTCCTGGTTTTTGAAGTATGCACCATTTGGGGACTTTATGGAATTGTTTTCTTTTTTTTGTGTGAATGAGTAAGGATCTATATTGAACGTTCTGATTATTGAAGGATAAAGAGACTTAAAGTCTAATACGACCACATTATGGTATATTCCTGGGCTCAATGAGGAGACGAAACCTCCTTTTATTCTTGATTCTTTTTTCTTGTATTCGTTTGTTGGAGATGCTAAATTCTTCTTGTGAGCTTCTCTAATATATAATGAGTCGAATGAGGCTATTGAACCTGTGATTCTGTCAAGAGGCTGTCCTGTTAATTTAGACCTGTTTATGGCTAGATTAATTATTTTTGTTTTTTCAAGTATTTCGTATACTAAATGACAGTCTGTGAGGTTATAGTCGGCTATTTTTTGATGAGACTGTTTGGTGTTTTGATTATATAGCGAAATTATTTCATCATGCCTGTTTTCTCCTGAAATCAGTTTGCCTTTTTTTAATATTCCCTGGGAAACATCTTCAAGAGTGTAGGATTCAAATTTCATAGATTTTATTGATGGAGCCTCTTTAATGAACGGGTCTTTTATGAGGTTCAAACCATCTAATACTTGTCTGCCTTCAACATCTGCTCTTGAAGAAGTGAAAAAGTTTTTTTCTATCCTTAATCTTACTTCTGAATCTGTCCTTCCTATGTCAAATGATATTTTGTTTTTTTTGAATTTTTCTTTTAAATATACAAGGTCAAAGTCTATAACATTCCAACCTATTATTATATCAGGGTCTTGTTTTATTATTTCTTTTTTGAACATTTCAAGACACTCTTCTTCTGATTTGCATGATATTGTATTATCTAGATCATGTTTAGTTATGAAGAAATTTTTCTTGTAGTTTTTTCCCGTCAGGCCTATACAATATAAATTTCCTTTTTCGTCCGATTCTGTATCGAGTGAAAGTATTTTTAGTTCAGGATTTGAAACGGATTTTTTTATTTTTGGTTCTTTGAATATTTTATCTATTCTTTCCCCTGGGGAATATTCTCCTTCTATTTCTATTTCCGAAAGTATTTCGTTGTCTATTAGGAATCTTATATGTGGTTTTATATCGGCTTCATAAATCTCAAGTTTTTTGTGCATCTCTTTATAGAAATCGTTTAACATTTCCTGGTTTTTAAAAATTATTTTTATGAGTTCTTCCTCTTGAAAAGTTTTGTAGTTTGTGTCTTCGTATTTAAGGCTTTTTAGCACGTTTGAGTGTGAGAAATGCTTCTTTTTTACAAAAAGGTAAGGTTCAAATTTGTTTATTGTGAGAAATGACTGTCCATTTTCTAGTTTTCCAAATAGTCTTATTTCCGTGTCACCATTGATGTTTTCATACGAAGGGTAGATTATGAAGCCTTTCATTT
>CAZEOE010000106.1:0-2574 GCA_964513665.1 Candidatus Woesearchaeota archaeon
AGGTGCAGTTCTTGGTGGAGACCGATGCCATCCGCCAGCCGGAACGCTTCAAGGAGTTCCTGCGCGCCTGCGAGTGCGATTTTCGCGGCAGAACCGGCTATGAAGAAAAACCGATCCCGCATACCGGAGTCTGGCTGAAGTTGCTGGATGCAGTGATGCAGGTCGATGCCGGCGCGGTGGCCAGACAATATCAGGAGCCGGAAAAGATCAGGGAGGCGGTGTTTCAGGCGCGGGTGGAGGCTGTCAGGGTCTATCTAACCCTGTCCAGAATATAAATAACTGACCAAATTATATATTCCCGATGAATTTACAACATACCCCTTCAAAGTTGATTTCCTTACAAGTCCTTAGAGCGATTGCCGCTCTAATGGTGGCAATCGGGCATCTGCAAAGTATAGATGCTAGATTTTTTGGAGGCCCGGTTTTATCACCATTAGTTCATATGGGTTTTGCTGGAGTGGATCTGTTCTTTGTGATCTCAGGGTTTGTAATGATTTATATAACTTATGGGAACATTGGGCGGGGGGGGTAATTCCAGCCTTTCTGTTTGCTAGAGTAGCGAGAATTTTTCCACTATGGTGGATTTGCCTTGCGATCATTGCAACAGTTTGGGTAGTTAAACCTGATTGGGTCTTTGCACAAATTTCGGGTACTCCGAATTTGCTGGCGGATTTCTTTTTATGGCCTCATGAGCGTAAACCTCTTTTGGCAGTTGGCTGGACATTAATTCATGAAATGTATTTTTATGTAGTATTTGCGCTAGCATTATTTTTTCCAATCCAATACTTTTGGAAGATTATTGTTGCGTGGTTATTTTTTGTTGTAATTGGAAACTTAACGGCTTACTCCAATGGTACTGAGCTATATCCTTTAATAGATCTTGTTACTCACCCATTAACGTTAGAATTTGTTGTTGGACTTTTTGTTGGATTTTTAGCAATCAACGGGTACCGTTTTTCGGTGTTTGCTACAGCGACTTTTGGAGTCCTTTGGTTAATCGTCGGTTGGTTTTTGGTTGCTGAGATTTATAGTTTTAAGGCTTACAGCGATTTATTTAAATTTGACTGGCTTAGAGTCGCGATTTTGGCCCCATCGTTGGGAGCTATTCTTTATAGCGTGATCATTTTAGAATTAGATTGGCAAATTGTTCCCTTGAAGAAATTAGCATTACTTGGCGATGCTTCTTATGCGCTTTATTTAATTCATGTGCCGGTATTTGCTGCTTTAGCAAGGCTAACGCAGAACTTTTATGGACCTGCCACTTGGGATAATTTTATTGGATGGATATTGCTGCTTGGTATAGCGTCAGTTACTGCAATACTGCTACACAGGGCCGTCGAAGTTAGGGTTCTGAAATATCTGACCGGGGTAAGGTGGAAAATATTGCCTGAGGGAAGTGCTTTGCTGTCACAACCACAAACTCTAAATCAACCAGAAAAATGAAATCTTAACTGGGTAGATGTAGCCTTTGTCTTAAAGTAGCCAAGCAAAGTAGGGCGGGCAAGTGTCTTTGCTTGCCCACAGAGATCGTGTTTTCGGACATTTTCCGCGTCGGCAGACAATATAGCCGCCTACTCACCCTGCTTGCCCGAACCAAAATTTGTTGAGAACGAAGAATAATTGGGTGTAATTCCATGTTGTGGTTGAGTTACATCTTTGCGATTTTCTCGTTTTGTGATTCAATACGGGCCTCTCGCATGGGCGGTTAGCTCAGTGGTAGAGCACTGCCTTCACACGGCAGGGGTCACTGGTTCGAACCCAGTACCGCCCACCATGTTAAAAAAGCCCCGGTTATTGCAACCGGGGCTTTTGTTTTTTGTTTACCTGAAATCGCTTAGCAGAACATGCCCAGTTGCAACTGCGCGAACTCCATCGGTTTGCGCTTGAAGCCGCTCTTGGCGTATTGGTGCCAGCGACCGATGACGAAGCTCATGATGAGGTTGGCTTGCGCTTCCGGCAGTATCTTCTTGCCGGTGTCGGTGACGGCGATCTTCAGGCTTTGCTTGATGGTGATTTCCAGCCGGTCCAGCATCTGGTTGACGCGCTGTTGCAGGGCTTCGTTTTCGTTCACCAGCGCATCCCCGATCAGCACGCGCGTCATGCCCGGGTTCTTCTCCGCGAACATCAGCAGCACGCCGACCGTGCGGCGCACCTGAGCGATGCCGTCAGTTTCTTCCGTGGTGATCTTGTTGATGAGGCCGAACAGGGTCTGTTCGATGAAGTCGATGAGGCTTTCGAACATCTGTGCCTTGCCGGCGAAGTGGCGGTAGAGCGCGGCTTCTGAAACATCCAGTTTTGCCGCCAGTGCGGCTGTAGTGATCTTTTCGCGCTTGGGGCTTTCCAGCATCTTGGCCAGAGTTTCGAGGATTTGCTGTTTGCGTTCGCCTGCCATGTTTTTTCCTTTGCTGCTATTACTTGTTGATTTGTACTTGTTAATTTGGTGCTTGTTGGTCTTGTAACGGGTCTTGCTTTTTCCGGATTATAACCGAACGTGAGTAAGGGCTAACACGCTCGGGATACGGTAGTGGACGTAGTTGGGCTTGTGCAGCCGGCGGCTGATCCAGACGGTTTTCA
>CAZEOE010000107.1:0-2566 GCA_964513665.1 Candidatus Woesearchaeota archaeon
AGGCTATGTATTTTTTCATCTTACATATATTTTAAATGTTTCTCACCCTCTCTCGTGGCTTACATCTTTATGTCCTTCTTTCCTTCTAGCCTTCAATTCTTCTATATGCTTCAACCCTTCTTTTACAAAATTTTCTTTTTCAAATATATTCTGCTCAATCAAATTAGATGTGTAAGTTCCACCGAGAAAGTGAGGCAATACAACATATGTAGCCCCAGCAGAATAAAGCTTCAACGCGTCTTCAATCCCATGCGAAACTACAACAACAATTGCTTCTTTATTAGCCGAGTGTATTTTCTTGACAAGAAGTAAATTTATCTGGGTGTCTGGAATTGTCGAAATTATCATTTTTGCATTTTTCACAGGTAGCTCTTCAAGCAACTCAACATCTTCAGCATCACCATACTGACAGTTTACTCCTGACTTTGCAAGTCCAATAATTACCTCTGGATTATTATCAACAACAAGGAATTTTTTCTTTATATTTTTAAACGACTTCAATAGACTATAGCCTATCCTATTATACCCAAAAAGAATTATATCATAGCTCTCACCCAAATAAAACCTGCCTTCATCTTTCTTCAGTCCTTTTCTTTCAAAAATATTCAGATATGGTGAAAAGAAATGGTAAATTTTATTCCCATAAGAAACAAAGTAAGCAGATCCTCCCATTGTTACCAACCCTATCACAGTCATGAGAGAGAGAATCTCAACAGGAATTTGACCAAGTTTTATGCCGAGCGCAATAAGTATAAAAGAGAACTCGCTTATCTGAGACACAGTAAGTCCAGCGAGGAAACTATTTCTCTTTGTATATCCTATTCTTCCCATAAGAAACATCACACTCAGAGGATTCCCAATAAATATCAAGAGAGAGAATAAAATAGAAGGCAAAATCATGCCATTAAGACTGGAAAAAGAAAGCTTTGAGCCAAGCAATATGAAAAACAAAAGTAAGAAGAAGTCTCTCAGCGGTTTCATCTTAGAACCGATTTCATGCCTATATGGAGAAATAGAAAGACTTATTCCCGCAAGAAGTGCTCCAATTTCCATGGAAAATCCAGTAAAATCAAACAAGCTTCCGAGAGCAAAAGCCCATCCTATCGAGAACAACATAAGTAATTCCTGATTCTTGGCAACTCTCTTCATCACACTAGGTAAAATGTATATAGTAACAAAAACCAGGGCGACAATAGAACCAAAGCCTATCCCAAATTTTTCTAACGCGAATGAAGATAAGCCATCAGTTTTCGATAGAGACGAAACAACTAAAAGAATAACAATAGCCACCAGATCTTGAACTATCAAAAATCCTACAGATATCTTCCCATACAAAGTAGATATGTCTCCCTTATCTGACAGGACTTTCATTATTATTATGGTGGAGCTGAAAGATATGGCTATTGCAATATAAATAGCACTAATCCAGCTAAATCCAAGCGCAATTCCCAAAAAAAATCCAACAAACACAGTAAAAATAATTTGTCCAATTCCTGTAACTAATGAAACAAGTCCAACTTCCTTTATGACTTTAGGGTCAAGGTTCAATCCCACCATGAACATCAAAACGGCAACCCCCATCTGTGCAAATATAGAAACTTCAGGAACTTTATCAACAAGGCCAAAAAAATAAGGGCTAAGTATAACTCCAGAAACTATATAAGCTACTATAAGCGGTTGTTTTAAAATTCTTGCAACTATCGAGGCGATCAACGCAACAAGAATTATCAGACTCAGATTGACAAATACCGATTCCATTTACACCTCACTCAATTATGCCAACAAGTGTATTTAAAGCTTAGGCGAAAATCAGATTTTAATTAAACAATAAATATTTATACATAGAATCACATAATCGTTTGAGGTAAAATGAACATAATTTTAATAGGCGCTGTAATTGCATTGATTTTCGTATTCATCTCTTTCAAAATGAACAACTTCAGGACAAAGATAGCCTTTATTTTCATAATACTAGGTGTAAGTTTCCTGTTAATTACTGCATACTATGTTTCGGCAGATGAATCTCCGGATTTATCAAAATTAGATAAACTAATAGGGACAGGAAAGATTTACGCCTCATGGCTCTTTAATACGGTTGGAAATTTGTTCAAAATAACAAGTTACACAATAAAGGAAAATATAGGAAACGAAACAAAACTATTCAACAAAACAAAATGAAAGTCTGGATATTTCTAATAAAATTCATATTTATGGGGATGCTCTTTATAGTCAGCACACAAAATCTCTATATAACAGAATCAGATGACAGAATAATTTTCTACACTCATTTTTACACATGGGTAAGAGAATTGTTCTCCCACATAGGTGAAATTACAGGCTTCGTAGTAGATTCCGAATGGCTTCCAAACCAGCAGACAAACAATACAAACTCAACAAATATTTTATTCAGACGTTCAAGTTAAAAAGAAAAGTATTTTAATGCCCCTTTTTATCAAGTCCTACGCCTCAGTAGCTCAGCTGGTTGGAGCGCGGCATTGGTAATGCCGAGGTCGGGAGTTCGAGTCTCCCCTGAGGCTTGATTATTTCAATTCTCGGTAGAGGCTTA
>CAZEOE010000108.1:0-2479 GCA_964513665.1 Candidatus Woesearchaeota archaeon
AAAAATTTTATTTGTTTATTTTTCTTTTTAATATAAAATAGTCTTCAATCCGCCCCATAGACTTGTAAAGGGCAAGCAAATTTGAATCGACCTCTTCCTTCTCTCGCGCATCTAGATCAAACTCAAACAAAGCCTCATAAAATCCTATCGCCTGTCTCCTTTTATTCTTATTCGTGAGTTCCCTAGCCTGGGCTATATACATCGACTTTATCTTTTCCTTTATACCTTTTTTTTCAAATTCCTGCGCGGACGACAAAGCTCGACTTAAAGCCTTTTGCACTCCCTCAAAATCTCCACCTTTAACAAAATATTCTACAGCCTTTAAAAAATCAGATATCTTACCCGAAGAAGAAGCATTTATTTCACCAGCGGAAGTCATCGCCCTGCCCGCATCTGGAAACATGGACTTTTGAATAAACAAATCTCTCAATTTAATCAAAACATACCTCTTCGTATCAGAGTCTATATGATTTTTCAAACAACTTGACAAATAATCTATCTTCACATAATCTCCCATTGTCTGAAGTTTGGATTCTATTTCTCGTCTTCCTCTTTCTTTTACAAGCATAAAACACTAAAAATAAACTTCTTTATAGATATATTCCCTCCAGAAACACTATTCAGAAAACGAATAATATTTATATATACGAGATTACTGAAGAATTTATGTTAAAAGAAAGAGGTGTCGTGGAGAATCTTGCAATTTACGTCGAGAACAATCTGAAGAAAGGTTACGCCCCGGAGTCTCTAAAGTGGGCGCTGATAAACCAAGGATATTCTAAGCTCGAGGTAGAAAAAGCCATAAAAAAAGCACAATCTAACACTTTATCAGGAACACAGCTTAAAACTCCAAAAATGGAGCCAAAAGCCATAATCTCGCCAGTTCTTCAAGAAGAAGAAAAGAAAGGTTTTTTCTCGAAACTTTTTGGTCTATAAAGTTGTCTTTAATAAGTAGTTACAAAAGCAAAGATTTTTAAACCCTCTATTCAAATTCCTTAAATGTCACAATTAGAAAGAATAGCCTTGGGTAAACCCGAAAATGTTATCGAAGCTCTTGCTTCTTTAGCTGTAGCTGTTCAAAATACTTTAAGAGGAAACACAGAAACAGCCGTAAATTTAGGAGTAAAAGCCGTAAATAATACGAAAGGCGCACTAACAAGTTCAGCAAAATACCTAGCAAGAGAAATATCTGCAATTCCACAAACAGCATACAACTCTTTAACAATTCCAAACATCATTGAATATTTTAGAATAGCCGGTCTTAGTGTAGCATGCTATATGGCTATGCTATAGCGAACGCATTTAATCTCCTAAATCTTTATGCGTTTGCTTATGTCAAGATTGCCAATGCAGAAAACCATGCACTTTAGTGCATGGATGAATGCAATCTTGAGCACAAGAGAATTTCTTGAGTTGAAATTCTCTGTGCAGAAAATTCCAACCATTAGAAAGAATTTTCTTGCATCCAAAAGTCTAACGCAAACCACACACTTCAGTGTGTGGTGAAAAGAAAGACTTTTTGATTAGCGGACACTTACAATCATTTAGTTCGTCTGCTATATAGAAACTTTTATTAATTTTAAATCTATATACAAACATGTTGTCCCTAAATGAAATAAATGAATCTATGAAAGGCTTAGAAACCTGGTCTCTTGAACTTGACAAGATAAGTAAAATTTTCACCCTTTCCACTTTCAGAGATGCGATTTCATTCGTAAACAAAATATCGGAAATATCAGAAAAACTAAATCATCATCCTGAAATAATAATAAACTATAACGTCGTAAAAATAACCCTCACAACACACTATGAAAAAGGACTCTCAAATAAAGACTTCGAAACAGCAAAAGAGATAGACAAAATCTAAGGCTTCCCAGAAGACTTCTCTCTCGGAATCTTAACACCCAAACCTTCCAATTCTTTGATGTGTGCATTTATCAATGATTCCGTAACCTGAACAATCTTCAGAAGTTCCGTCCTTTCCCCGACAAGAGTATTAATAGAGCCCTTATGGTACCCAATTCTCTCCTCTTTAGACATAGATTTATCAGACATAAAAGAAAGAAACTATTTGAATATATAAATATATTGAGCAACATTCTAAGATTTTATCTTATCTGCTACAATCCCAAAAACTACCCCTAAAATAAATCCTATTACTACACTAAAAATAAGCTGAACAAAATAAAACTGAAGATTCCATGAAAAATAGCTATCATAATAAGCAAAAAGCAAAAGAGCCTTAAAAGAAAGAAATATCTGTGGATAATAAAATAATTCGTGCACCTTATCAAAAAATAAACCGTATACAGCAGGTAGAGGAAGAAGAGTTGTAAAATAAAGGAAAATAAGCAAAACAGAATAAATCAGAGAAAAAACAAATCCATATCTTGTCCAGCTTTTTGTCAATTTCATGTCCTTCTCAGCCTAAATGGCTCCTATTTTTCTGCATTCTTTTAAGTTCAAGTTTAATATCTTC
>CAZEOE010000109.1:0-2458 GCA_964513665.1 Candidatus Woesearchaeota archaeon
AGCCTAAATGGCTCCTATTTTTCTGCATTCTTTTAAGTTCAAGTTTAATATCTTCCAGCGTAGCTACCTCTCCAACCTTTTTATCAGGTCTGTAATTTGTAATTCTGGGAAAACGCAAAGCAAATCCAGATGTGTAACTTGGGCTTGGCTGTATATTTTGGTATGTAACAGATACTACAAGTTTAGGAGTCACTCTAACTTCCTTTCCTTTTTCCTTCCGTATAAGTGGTTTTAGAAGTGCTGTCATCTCTTCATAAGTCATTCCCTCCTCTTCCTTTTCTTTCAACCCTGAAGAAACCTTTCCAACCTCTAAGAAGTTCCCATTCTCCCTACAGGCAACAATATAACTTGAAAGCGTCCCACCCCTCTTCCCAGAACCATACTCCGCACCAACAATAACAAGATCTAAATCGTTAACTGCTGGTTTCATCTTAACGATGTATCCCACTTTTCTTCCCTGCCTGTAAGGCGCCTCAAGATTTTTTATCATTATACCTTCCTCCCCTATCTTCAAAGCTTCCTTATAAAAACGAAGAGCCTCTTCATTGCTGTCTGTGATTATCTGAGTCGAAGGTCTAACTTTCCATTCATGTTTCTTCACAATCTTCTCAAGAACCTTCCTCCTCTCCTTAAAGGGATGATCCATATAACTCTCCCCATTATAGTATATCACATCAAAGACATTTATCTCGACAGGAAGCTCCTTAATCAATTTATCAATATCATATTTTCTCTTTATTCTCTGGCTTATTGCCTCAAACGGTCTGTATTTCTTCGTCTTAGGATCATATCCAACAACCTCGCAATCAACTATGAACTCCCTTCCTGAAAAATTACTTTTAACATTCTCAACAACATCAGGGAACTGCTTTGTTACATTTTCTAGTCTTCTTGTAAACAAAGTGATTTCCTCGCCCTTCTTGTTTATAAGCATCCTAAATCCATCATACTTATGCTCTATCGCGGCAGGTCTTCCACATATCCTGAACGCTTCATCTATATCTGTGACTTTGACAGGAAGCATGACATTCATAGGTCTCCCAATTATCACATTTATCTTGTCTAGCTCTTTTTCCCCTTTTGCAGCTGATCTCAAAACCAACGCAAAATCATTGCATAAGTCATAAGAAACTTCCAGCTTCTCATAAATCCCTTCATCTGAATCCTTGAAAAAAGCCTTCCCTATAGCATCCCGTAAAGTTGCATCAGCTACACCTATTCTCAAATCTCCTAAAAGAGTTCTTGCTATATACTTAGCCTCGACTCCATCTGCGCATGAAAGCAACTCAGCAATAAGTTCTATTTTCCTCTCAACACTTCCCTTCCCCTCCATCTCCATCATCTTCCTGATATTATCAAAAACTTTCTTTATCGTCAGTTTAGATGAAAACAGATTCTGCTGTCTTCTTTTTTTTGCAAATTCTTCCGCTATCTCTCCAAGATCTCCTTTTACATTAAACCTTTCATTTATGCTTTCTACCTTGACCCCAAAAGAAAAAGCAAGAGCCTTTATTACTAATTGATTAGATATGCCCAATTCACGCTCATCATAATCCGGCCAAACTCTTCCCCTAAGCAAATAAACCCATTCCTCATTTCCCTTTTTAGATAAAGTCTTTAAAAAACCCGCAAGAATATCCTCTTTCTCAAGCCTCTTCGTAGTGTCCCCTAGTGCTACATAAACCTCAACTAATTCTTTATAATCCATAACTCTTTTTCCTTAATTGGAAACAGGCTTATTTAATTGTTTTGTCTCTCCACACTAAAACCATGAATACCTTTAAAAACCCAAATTATCTAAAAAAATAATGCCATTCAAAATAGTAATATCAGAAAAAAGTCTCGCGTATAAGCTTGAGACTGAAGCAAACTCCTTAATTGGAAAATCTTTGGGTGAAAAATTCGACGGACGATTAATAAAACCTGAACTTGAAGGCTACGAGTTTGAAATCTCAGGCGGGAGCGATATTTCAGGATTTCCTATGAGTAAAAACCTAGAAGGCATAGGACTAAAAAAAATGCTTCTCAAAAAAGGATGGGGTATGCATGATAAAAGAAAAGGAGTCAGACTTAAAAAAACAATAAGAGGCAAAACAATCTCGGAAAAAACATCTCAAATAAATCTTATAGTAAAAAAAGAAGGCAAATCTAAACTCTCAGAATTATTCCCTGATCAAAACAAACCAAAGGAAGAAAAACAAAAGGAAGCTCAAGCTCCTGCCAATTAAAGCCACAAAATGCAAGCAGTTTCCAAAAAAATAACTTACTCATCCGATCAAAACTCTCTGACAATTGAAGAACAAAAAGAGGCTGTAAAACTTTTCGAGCAATACTTTAAAACTGAATTTGATCCTGAACAAATTCCGACAACTGAAGAAAACATAATTTGGATTAACAAAAATATTCCTGAATGTGTAAATATCAAAAAGTCTTTGTTTTCACCACACACTGAAGTGTG
>CAZEOE010000110.1:0-2453 GCA_964513665.1 Candidatus Woesearchaeota archaeon
ATAAAAAGCAAACTATATATACGATTAAATTAAACAACTATGAAAAGAGAAGATGCCATACGCCGTTACACATATTTTGTTCCCAATAGTTTTAGTCTCCCTATTCAGAGACTTCATTCTTAAAAATAAAAACAAAAAGAAATTTCCATTACACTATGTCCTCATAGCTGGAGTAGGTGGTGTGCTTCCGGATATAGACATTATTTTTTCGGTGTTGTTGAGTCTTCTTGGAACAGACAATTGGTGGGTTCATAAAACTATTACTCATAGTCTTCTATTTCCCGTTTTTCTTCTCATTTTATTCGTAGCAACCTATAAAGTGAACGCAAATGCAAAAATATGCAATCTGACTAAACACAAGCTTAAACTCAGTCTTATATTTCTTTTCCTCAGTGTAGGTGTTCTAATTCATATTTTTCTTGATGGTCTTCTAGGCTCAGGAGCTTATCTCTTTTATCCTTTTTCAAACTATGACTTCTCTCTAGATCTTTTCAATTATCTCCCGAAAGAGCTACATTCGTTTTCTTTCCCTCTCCTGGATGGAATTCTTCTCACAATATGGATTGTTTATCTTGAGTTAAAGCATAAAATAAGCGATTTCATATGATGAAAGAAAAAAGTTCCGTTGAAAAAGAATTCGACGAGAATTACGTTTGTGAGGCGTGTGGTTTCATGCTCCAAGAATTAAAATGTAAATTGTTGTGTAAGAGATGCGGATATTTTAGATCGTGTAGTGATCTTTTTTAGAGAGTTACTTCTTCAACAACTTAAAAGCATGGCTCCATTCATGCCTCAAAAACCCAGGAATACACCATAACATACACAAGGGCTCTATAGCTCTGGCCCCTTCGGCTCCGCCCATATCTTCAGAATCGAAACCAAATAGGTTTACAATTTTAGAAACTTTTTCCTTAGCCTCGCTATTATTCCCACATATAAACATAGTGGGTTTTGTACCTGCAAAATCAGGATTAACCATAAATGCATTTCCAACGCTATTAAACGCCTTAACAAACTTCGCCTGAGGTGCCAAAGTCTGCAAATCTTCCATTAGAGATCTATCCAGAGAAGTAAAAAATCTTAAAACGCCATTCTCCGGAGGTAGCTCCGCTATAGGATTAGTTACATCAATAATCACTTTCCCACTTATTTTTCCATTAATACTTCTAATGACATCCTTAGCTACAGAACCCTTAACAGCTAGAACAATAATCTCTCCAAATTCGGAAGCCTCCAAAAAACTGCCAAACTTTCCTGAGAAACCTGTTTTTTTCTCCCAATCAAGAAGTTTATCTTTATGCTCTGTTCCAATCATAACCTCATAGTTGTGTTTTAGAAAACCGAGAGCTAAAGCCTTTCCAACATCTCCGGAGCCAATTATACTGACTTTCATAAAGACAAATACAACGCCCTTTTTATATATCTTTTCATGGCTATCTCTTTTCTTAGTAAGGCCTTTTCCTCAATGCTCCAATCACACCTACTGTGATTATGCCTAAAACAATTCCGACCCACAAGCCGATGTCCCCAAACAATAGCCTATAGTCTTTAACAAATAACGGCACAGTTATGACTAAATCCAAAAAAATACCTATAATTGAAAATACTAAACCTACAGCAACCCCCTTGCCAAAATCAGATTTCTCTCCCTTAAAATACAAAAAAGAAATTAACGCCACAATAGCAATTGAAAGAATATAGTGAGTTACATAATATGGAATTTTACTTAATTTTAAACCGAACATCAGGACAGAAACCTCGAAAAAAATCAAAACCCAGATCAACGCACCAAACAAAACCGTTCTCACCAGCTTCATTTTAATCTAAAGAATAGAAATTATATATATCTTTCTACTGCTTGTGTGAACGAATTGATCTGAAAGTTCTTTTACCTCCACAAATTATTTAAGCCATAAAACTATTAATTTAAAATGAAAAAACAGATAATTGTTCCAATTACAGTCATTGTTTTCTTAGTTGTTCTTGTAATCGGTTGGTGGTTAGCTTCTCCGTTGTTCATAAATAAAATTGTTGATGAAAAACTGCCCCAACCTATTAATACAACAAATCGTACAAATACAGAAACAACAAACGATCAAAATTTGAATGTTGAATATCAAGGAGATTTTGTTGATGCAGACTCTTTTCATAAAACATCTGGGACTGCTAAAATAATTAATATAGAAAGAAAGAGATATCTATCCTTTGAAAATTTTGAAACAACTAATGGTCCTGATTTATTTGTCTATCTTTCAACAGATAAAAGCTCCGATGATTTTGTTAATTTGGGTAGACTAAAGGGAAATATAGGAAATCAAAATTATGAAATTCCAGATGATGTTGATCTAGAAAAATACGACAACGCGGTTATCTGGTGTAGAGCATTCAGTGTTCTTTTTGGTAGTGCCGAATTAAGTTAATTGTGATATAAATGGCCCTGAAGAGAATCGAAC
>CAZEOE010000111.1:0-2317 GCA_964513665.1 Candidatus Woesearchaeota archaeon
AGATATTTATACAGTTGGAGATAATGTAGGTTTAAGCGGGGTGCCTGAAAGATGAAGAAGTTGATTGCTTTGTTTGCTATTGTTGTTTTGCTTGTTAATGGAGCTTTGGCTGTTGAGGGAAGCGCTAAAACTGTTAGCGCAGTTTCTAACATTGATAGGACTGTTTTGGACTTAGATAGGTTTAAACAAATATTAGAAAATGGGGTGGATATAGAAATTAGTGGAGTTTTAGAGGTTGTCTATTACGAAAGTTATGATTCTTTTGGAGAAGGGATTGCTTATTTTGTTTCATATGAGGGAAAAAAATATAGAATATTTTTTGGTGAGGAGGTGTTTTATCCTTCTGGAGCAAGTTTACGCATTAAGGGAAAATATTTAATGAGTGAAAATGTCGAATCTGATTCTGATCTTAAATCTGATTTTGATTTAGCTACTTTGAGTGTTGAAGAGTTTTCTTCATATTCTCGAGGAGGAGTGGCTTCTGATATTGAAATTGTGGATTCTAATCTTGAACTTGGAGATTTTAATCTTGGGGAATATAGGGTGGCGTTGGTTTTGATAAACACGGGTGGCAGTTTATCTGCTTCTGAAGCCGAACAAACATTTCAGTCAAAGGTCGCTTCTAAGATAGCTTCGTGGTCATATGGTAAAACATATTTAAGAACAGATGTTTATGGTCCGATTAATATTCCAGGATATAACTTTTGCACAGAATCCAATGATTATTATAGTTTGTTGGCTCAGAGTTTGGATTTCTCTTTATATAAAGGAGTCGTTGTAATATTCCCCAAATCAGGGTGTTCTTCTCGTGCGGCCTTTTCAAATATAGGTCCTGGTGTGAAGACTATAAATGGGCAGGACTTTTATTTTTCAGACTCTAAAATAAATGGCATAGATGCTTTGACAGTGTACGATAGTGTGCTTCATGAGTTTGGTCATATGCTTGGGTTGGGTCATCAGACAGACACTTTCGATATCATGGCATCAGGATACACAAGGGGTAGTGGGAGATTTAATGCGGCAGGTACAGATCATATAGGTTGGCTTGAAGAGGGAGTGAATGTCATAAGGATAGATGACGTTGCACAGTCTGGGGGAAGATATGACTTAGAATCATTGGATGTTCAAGGTAATGGTCTAAAAGCTTTGAAAATAAGAGTTGTGGATTATGAGGATAGGGAAGACGCTTACTATTACTTTTCTTATAGATCAGGGTGCCAGTCTGCAAATTGCGGTGTTTTGAATGTTCATGATGCTGTAAATCCTAGCCTGGCTTTAGCTTTAGGTTATTATCAACAAGGACAAACCTTCTTTTTAGACCCTTCCGAGAGCTTTCATTCCGCGACGGATTTGGGAGATATTATTGTCAGCGTTATTGAAACATCAGGTAATAAGATGAGTATTTTTGTTGGAAAATATTATTGTGGAAATGGGGTAATTGATTTAGGAGAGGAATGTGATTCTGAAAATGTTAGAGGTTTTAATTGTGAAGACGTCGGTTTTGAATCTGGAAATTTAGGATGCAATTCTGAATGTGAATTTGATACTTTAGAGTGTAAGAATAGAATTTGTGCTCAAGGAGATGTTGCAGTTTCTGGGAGAACTTGTTATTCTGAGATTAAGGCTGAGGAATCTGACGGCAGGTTTATTGTTCAGAGATCTTTTAGTTCTGACTCTGAGCGTGATAGTGTTTGGGGGGAAATGATTTCAGAGACAACTGCTGATGTTTTTTTATCTAATTCTATCTATAATTTAATATTCTTAGAATATAATTTCGTTTCTCTTTTGGAAAGAACCCATAGCATTTCCAGGCTGATTTTTCCCTTTGATACATCTAAAATACCTGATTCATCTAGGATGCTCGATGCAAGAATAAAAATCGCAATTTCTAGAAGCGGAGTTTTTTTGAAAAATTCTCATCCTTCTTCCAAGGACTTTCTTTCTTTAGTACCTTACAATATACACGGGGACAGAATCGATAAGGATGATTTTGGGAGTTTTGATAAGGAGAAACTTGCTTCTGATGTAGACTTAAGTAGCGATTATATTTCCAATGGAAATGATCTCACTTTTGATCTCAATGGCGCGGGCAGGGCACATTTAAATAAAATGGGGAAATCGTTTTATGGAATTATTACAGGGTATGATTTTGATGGTGGAGGTGTTAATTCCGGAGAAAAAACTGATTTGAGCTTGTATTTGATATCTTCTGATCCTAGTGCTCAGCATAATACTCCTCCTTTACTTTTGCTTATGTATTATGTGCCTGAGTTTTCTTTCATTGAAAACAATGATGACAGAGAAGTTAGCGGAAATT
>CAZEOE010000112.1:0-2300 GCA_964513665.1 Candidatus Woesearchaeota archaeon
TTCGTCAATGTGGTTTGTGTGGTGGCACGGGCAAGTGCCAGTAACGCAAACCGTTAGGCAACCCTATGCGTATCTTAGTAGCCTGTGAGTTCAGTGGTGTGGTTCGTGAAGCGTTCTCCGCGCTCGGTCATGAAGCCTGGTCGTGTGATTTATTGCCTACGGAAATTCCAGGCAATCACTATCAGGGTGACATCCGAGATATTTTATATGCTGGTGGATGGGATTTGATGGTTGCACATCCTCCCTGCACAAGGCTTTGTAATTCTGGTGTTCGTTGGCTGGCAGAAAGAAACCTTTGGCAGGAAATGCGGGAAGCCGCCGAGTTTTTCAAACTCATCATGAGCGCACCGATAAAGAAAAAGGCTATTGAAAATCCTATACCCCATAAATACGCACTTGAAATAATCGGCAGAAAATACGATCAGATAATACAACCACATCAGTTCGGGCATGGTGAAACAAAAGCTACATGCCTTTGGCTTGAAAATCTGGATAAACTCCAACCTACCAATAATGTCGAAGGCAGGGAGCAAAGAATACATTTGATGTCACCTGGAGCAAACCGTTCACACGAGCGTTCCCGCTTTTTTCCAGGAATTGCAAACGCAATGGCGGCGCAATGGGCAGGTTGCCTAATTAGAGTTCGGCGTCGAGGAGAAACGCATGAGTGAACAAGAAGAAAAAGTTTTGTATTACTGCCGCGAATGGTATCGTACTGGCAGAGAAGTAATCAAGCAAACTTTGTGGTATGAAATCGGTGTCATGCTGGAAAATGAGCCAGACGCCGAACAAAGCTTGCACCAGACGGGGCTTACGCCCCTGCAAAAAGAAGAAATCCGCGAAATGATACAGTCTGCTTTAGATACGGGTTCCGCGTAAGCGCCCCGCTGGTAAAGCAAGCCGTTGGGCGTCTTTCCAAGAAAGGATTTTGAATAAATGAGCAAGCATGAAGAACTTGAGCAAAAGGTTAGGGAGTCCGGCTCGTTAGTCGAGCGGCTCGAATCGTGTCGCGCTCGCATTGGAAAAATGTGCAAAGAACGCCGACCTCCTAAAATGACAATCCCCGTCCATTGGGATGATGATGATTTTTTCATCAGCGTAACTCTCAAAGACGCCCAACAATACGTGCAGCGGATTGGCTTGTACGCGCCCGAACCATGTCCTATTCATGGGCGAGAGTACACCGGCATGTGTGGGTTGTGCGTCGCCGCCAACCGCTAACGCAAACCGTTAGGCAGTGCCTCGTCATTCCGTATGAATCTGTCCAGCGGTCTGCATGAGCGAAGGCGGTGGTGATTTGATTGCACCGTATATAGCAGGTAAAAGTCCTGTCGGGGCGAGCCTGCCTAACAAAGAAACTCCCCGCGTAGTGCGGGGAGTCTTAACTTAAGGCTTACACAACAGTAATCTATCCCCACTCTCGAACGTATAAATCAACTCACATGTCGGCGTGATACTTGGAATGACAGTCGGCGTAATAGGTGATGGCGTCCGTGTTGCTGTCGGCGGCGCAGGCGTCACATCCGGTGGGGGAGTTCCTGCCACGTTGCCAGAGACAAAAACGGATGACGGTAAACTTATCCAAGGCAGTGTAGTATTATGAAACAAGTTATTTATAACCCGCACATTGCTACCAGCGGGGATCGTCATCCCGTTTTCCCCATAAAATCGGATGCCCCTGTAACAGTTATAGATATAATTCCCCTCTACTAAAACATCCCGAAACTGATTACCCCATCCGCTGTAATTCTCCGTGCCTAAAAGGATACACTGCGCGGGGTTGCCATTCCTATAAAACTCCGTTTTGCCTGTATTGGTAACGCGGTTGTTTCGCGCTGTCGTATTCGGTGAATTGTCCAGATACAAATTTACGCTGTAATTGTCATGTACTAAGTTTCCTTCAATCAGGACATTCCTACCACGAGTTGCGGCGATGCCCTCACCGTAGTTTTCATAGACGTGATTATTTCGGATGGTTATGTTCTCACCGCCTAACTGAACTTTCACACCCGACCCCCAGCCGCCGCTTTTGTCCACATTCTCCCGCACGGTATCATATACTGTGCTGTTCTCAAAGATGATATGCTTGCCCGTCATCAATACGCCGTGACTCTGGCATCCTGTCACCGTGACGTTGGTCACGCGGATGTAAGTACCAGTCAACTGCAAACAGCGAATTGTTGCGCCGTCACCGATGACCTCAACATAATCATCTGGCGTACCATTTCCAGTAACCCGTACCGTGCCAAAGTTCCCCCGCAAAATAGTATCTACGGTGATGGTCGCGTTTTGTCCTGTTC
>CAZEOE010000113.1:0-2283 GCA_964513665.1 Candidatus Woesearchaeota archaeon
CGCCGCGCCGTGGTGACGGTCTGGATGGCGTTGTCGATGGCGGTCCGCTGCCCGGCGGTGGTCGCGGCCTTCCGCGCCACGCCGAGAAACCGGAGCGCCGCTTCGGAGTCGGCGCGCAGCCGTCCGAGCAGCGCGGTCCCCTCCTGCTTGGCCGACTCGTACGCGGCTTGCTCGGCTGGCGTGAGGGTCACGCCGTCGATGGTGGCGTCCTGGGCTACGCCTCGCACGGCAAACGCCGTCGCGAAGAGGAGTACAAGGGTGATAGGTGTCTTCATGGGTGTTCCTTTCATGGGTGGTTACTCGATTGCGATCCAAGTAATGGCGGTGTCCTCGTCTTCCGCGAGACCGTCCGCCGTCCAAACATCGAAGCCCGTCGTGGACTGGGCATCCACCCCGAGCCTGTAGAGCGGGGTCGCGACCGCGTTCACGTCGCTTGCCTGAAGGACCACATACGGGATGTCCGTGAATGCCGCGTTGAAGGTGACTCGGCAGATTTTCCCTGCACTGATGGGACCGCCTGTCGCAGTCACGTTGATGACCCCTCGCGAATCGCGACTCCCGGCGTAGGTGGTCGCGACCACGTTGGTCTGCTTCTCGGTCAAGGATGGCCCGGTGGCGGAACCGTCGCGCAGGTGCGCCCCATAGATGAGGTCGCCGCCCGCCGTGATGTCGTGCGTGCTGGTCGTGGAGAATGGCCCGGCGGCGCTGATGCTCGACACGGTGAAGCCGCTGCGCTGTGCGGACAGGAACGTATTCGAGTTCGCGCCCGCATCGTCCCAGAAGGCCATGTGGAAGACGCCGGACTCATTGTGAAACCGCACCCGCTTGGCGTCCGCGCCCGCGTCGGTCTCGTAGATGTCCAGCTTGGGGGCGGCGGCCGACACCGTGAGGGGCACGTAGGATGTAACGCCCGTCATGGTCTCGTTGGTTCTGGAGACCCCGAGCGCATTCGTGTAGGAGCTTCCCGCGCCGTTGTAGGCCCGCAGGTAGAGCACAGCGGCGTCAGGCGTCCAGCGCCAATACTGCGCATCTGAAGATTGGTCTGTCTCTCTCATCATGAGGTTCGGTGCGGCGGCGCTGGACTGCACCCAGCCGCCCGACGTTGTGTTCCCGGTGAATGTCGCCGAGCTTGACGCCGTGAGCGTTGTGAACGCGCCCGTGTTCGGCGTCGTGGAGCCGATGGCAGGTGGTGACGCGAGGTTCCCGCCGCTCCCCACTGTGATGGTGTCCGAGACTTCGTTGTCGGCCCACGGGTTGTCGGTGTTGACCCAGTTCCCGGTGATTGTCTCCGCAGCGTTCAGGTGCGCGACATTGGCCGAAAGGGCCGCGTCCGGGACCGTGCTGCTGGTTCCCAGGGTGGCCGTCACAGTGCCGTCGTCCTCAACGGTGAAGAGGCCGCCCGCCACAATCAGACTATTGAAGTAGCCCGGATTGGTGGTGGCGGCCACCAAGGTCAGAACCGCAAGGGCCGCGAGGCCCCAACCAAGATACTTGCGCATCATTCTACACCTCCGAAGTTGAGCCGATTCCGTGACAGCGTGATGTAGCCGTTGGTGGAATCGTCAGCGTCCTTGATTGAAGTTTCCGCGACCCGGTGGTAGACCTCCGCGATCTTCACTTCCCCCGTAGGGGTGGCGGGCGCGGACGGAGACGCGGCCTCGCTGCCCGCCGTGATGGTGATGCTGCCGTCGTCGGGGTCCACCGACACGGTGTCGATCCTGGGGTTGCCGACCGGGGCCACGAGGTCGCCGCTGGTCCAGTCCGCCGCAAGCTCGAACGGCTCGTACTCATGAAACCCCATCCCCTCCATGACGGTGATCTTCATGCTTTCCGGGCTGGTGGCGACCGTCTTGTAGGAATCGGTCCCGACCGACCCATAGGCCACGATGCCGTCTCCGTCACCGATGAAACGCGTCACCAGCTTGCTCATGAGTTGCAGGTAATCAACCACGCTCTCAAGCCACGTCTTGTGGTCGGAGGCCTTCTTGCTGCCCGAGAGGCTGATGGGGGGATCGGTGATCTTCATGCTGTTTCGCCTTTCTGCCACCATTTCCAGAACGCCCTACAGAGATCGCCCACCGCCGTCGCCAGATGCTCCTCGGTGGCTCGATGGTTGAGCGGGTTGCCCCTGTAGCGACGTCTCATGTCTGCCAAGGCGGCGTGGGTCATTTCGTGCGCCACCGTGCCCGGCTCCAAATCCTGCTCGTTCAGGAACAGCACGGCCTCGGGGCCTCCAGATGTGCTGCAAACACCCCGGTAGGTCTGTCCATCCGCGTACATGCG
>CAZEOE010000114.1:0-2234 GCA_964513665.1 Candidatus Woesearchaeota archaeon
TCGTTCTGTTGGCGAGTGCTGCGGCAAGTTCTTGCCTTGCCTGCTCAACGGCGTTTTGTGAGGCGCGCAGGGCACCCTCTGCGCTGGATATGTCGGATTCTCTCCAGTTCATGCTTCCCTCCTAAATAAGTACCGGTTACAGAGTTCCGGCTCGGTCGCTGTCTCCGGGTTGGCTACCGGCTGGCCGATGGCCCTTGCGGGCTGGTTGCGTTAGCGATCTTGGCCGTGCGCTGGTCTTCCAAGCCTCAGTTCTCCAGCAATCTCGGGGGCGGATTGCGCCGCCTCGCTATCGCAATTCCTTTCCTGCTAAGTCAGCACTGTGGAGGTGGCCGGGCACCCACACCAGACGCATTGGCCTAGAAACAATGCGGGGCGGAACTGTCTTGATGCCCACCTATCCGCTTCGGCTTGCCACCTCCACGGTGCTGACTCCTGCAATCACTAGACGGCTGGCGGCTCGATACGGGGCCACTCTCATCCCCCGACATTTCGCCCTTGCGCATTGGGTTAGTGGTACGTTCCTCGGGGCCTACTTGGCACGGGCCTACCCGCTCGAATTGCCTTTGTGGCTGTATGCCTACAGCCCATTTCAGCCTTGCGAACACAAACCGCCATGCATCTAGTGACTGCCTTTCGCCATCCCGTTCGGCCTTTCGTCAATTGATCCGCCGATCCACTTTGCGCCGACTTCGCCACTAGGGCGCTGCGCTGCCGGGGTGCTGCATAGGGCCAATCCAGCCCCACCATAGCCGCCCCTGAGAGAGCGGCTAGAGTTGGGAGGGTTAGGCTCCGTAAATGTGTGTCAGGTGAGAAGCCTTGCATTGTGTCTCCTCTGGAGGCGCGTCTTTGTTGATGACGTTCAAATGCTTGTCGAATATGATCGTTGTCCCAGTACGGCTTTCAAATTTCGAGATATATCCAACACCCGTTTCAGATAATTGCTCTATGGTGCTCTGCGTAATCCTTTCTGGATAATCAGGAAAGTCCTTGCAGTGTCCACTTCCTTCAAACCTGCTGTGCAGATAATTTTCTCGAAGGAAGCCGTAGACTGACTCGAAATTTTTAGCGTCTTCCATTTCCTTTCCCTCCTATTCGTTAGCGGCTATCTGTTAGCCGATGATTGCATTATGCCTAGCAGTTTTTGGCTTGTCAAGCACTTTTTGGCAAATGCACAAACAAATATATCTTGACATTGCAAAAAAAGGTAGGCAATATTACGGCATGACTGCTTATCAAAAACTGTTAGCCCATTACGGCACCGCTAGGGCTATCCGAGAAAAATACGGCGTAACCCGCGAGACAGTCCGCCTATGGAAGGTGCGCGGGCTTCCGTCTAAGCTTGCTCTCCAGTTTGAAAGTGATACTGGCGGGGCGCTCACGATCCGTGAAGTCTTGGAATCAAAGCAGGTATCCGCATGACTCCCTCCCCGGTTGTAACTAGCCGGTTCGCCCCTGGCCTGAGTGCCGGGGGCTTCTTTTTTTACCCCAAATCGATTGTCCGACTGAATCCGACCGCATCGGAGTGAATCGTAAATGAGTGATTTTCACCAGCCGCCGCTGTTTATCGAGGATGTAAGAACGGCCCTGTCGGACGTTGTGCGGGCCTTGGGCGGGTTCAAGAAGGTCGGCGCAGAGCTTCGCCCAGACAAGGCGGCAGACGAGGCCGGGAGATGGCTTGCCGACTGTTTGAACAAGGATCGCCGCGAACGCCTCGACTACGAACAAATCATGTGGATTCTAAAGGAAGGCCGCAAGCATGGCTGCCACACGGCCATGCAATTCATTGCGAGCGAGTCGGGGTACACGGCACCAACCCCGATTGACCCGGAAGACGAGGCGGCAGAGTTGCAAAGGCAGTTTATGAAGTCGGTTCATGCCCAAGCAAAGATTGTTGAGCGCATGGAGAAATTAATCGGAAAGGTTTCATAGGAGGGGTTATGGCGCAGCAAATTGAAAATTTCACAGTGAAGATGGATATCGGCGGAGTGAAGCACAGCGACGTTATCCGCTCGGCCAATCCGGCCACGGCAGCCAAGAAGGCCGCCACCAAGATCAAGAACACCATTCAGAAACTGGAATGCACCGCGCCTAGCGCGCAAGTCTTTACGGAGCGGCAAGACCATGAGGTATTGCTCGCCACATTCCCTGATGTTCGGCTGTTGTTGAAGTGATTGCAGAGAGGGCCGCAGCTTGAGCCTAGCACTTTCAACCAAGATGCACCTAACCCGCAAGGC
>CAZEOE010000115.1:0-2232 GCA_964513665.1 Candidatus Woesearchaeota archaeon
CCCATACTTCCCAAGGCGATAGAAGCAAGAATTCCTAAAGAAAACACGGAAATAAAAGCAGTAATGAGATATAACAACAATCCCTTCTTCAAGTTCTTAGATATCTCGCTCTTTTCCTTCAAAACATCCTTCCCCGCATCAAGACTAACCAAAGCCCCTGTAAGGATAAAAATTACCTCGACTATGTATATCCCTATAGAAAGCTGAACAAAATAAGGAGGCACAACAGTCGAAACATCGAATATAGAAACTATCTGTCCAAAATTCCCAAGTCCGGCAATCTCTCCCGCTCCCGCCTCAATCTGCAACAATTCTAACTTATTCAAAATAAAAGTAATCATGGCGGAAAGTCCGACAACAATTCCCGCAAGCAATGGTGCTAAAAAGGTCATATTCGATTTCATATCTGAAATTATCTCAGCCAATAAATCCCTAAGTCTCTGATTTATCTTACCTATGTTCTTCACATACTCAGATATAGACACCAAAGCCCTAGCCGCAACATTCAAACCTTTCTTCACGCTCTCTGTAAGTATCCTCATAGAAGTAGAAACCAAAGCAGAAGGATAATATGTAACAGCTCCTCTTCTCGAATCAAATATAGCCCTGTCAAGAGACATCCCTCCTGTATGCACATTTTCGCTTACAAGAGAGAAAAAGTTTGACGTCTTCTGCCCTTGTGTCATCTCTGCCACCTGTCCAAAAGCTATCTCCGCAGGAATCCCGTCTCCCAGCCTATTTCCTAATTGAAAAAGAGAATTCGCAAATTCCCCTTCCAAAGCCCTAGAGTCCTCCCTGACTTTCACAAGATTTTTCGTCTTCTCCCTATATACAATAGAAAACATCAACCCAATAGATAAAGGTATAAACAAACTAAGTAAAACCGCCAATGGTCCAAATGGTCCTTTCGTATTTCCCTCAACATCCTTGAAATCAAACAACTTAGTATCCCCCAAAACACCAAAACCTATCTCGGAAAAAGTATAATCTTTCTCAATTCCAAAAACACTCCCGAAAACATCGCTCTGAAAAATGAAAGGAGCTATCCCTAATAAAAAGAATGGCAAAGCGATAAGTATTCCCTTAACCCATGGTTTTCTCGATACATATTCAGAATAAAATGGATTATTTTCTATACTCGAAGCCTCTCCATATCCCCCAGGTCTCTTAAGCAAAACCTCTCCCACCATGTAATAAACAAAAAAAGGTATTATCAAATTAAAAAAAAGAAACACATGTGGCCATTGCAAAGTTCCCTGCAAAAGAGTAGAAGCAAGAGGAAGTAAAGCGAGTCCTAAAGTAGGAAGAATGATACCTAACATGTAGACATTTGTCAAGGGGCTTCGTATATCTCTCGAATATTTAAGCATCTTCTCATAAACTCCGTCTAGAATAACCTGCAAAGATTTCTCCAAAACCTCCACTCTCCTAGATTCTCCAGGCTCAAGCAAAGAACTCTCTATAAGATGCACAGACTCTATAAACTCGGGAGCGTAATCCTTCCACACCTTCAAATACTCTCCCAACGCCTGTCTTATCGTGGGATATTTCCCTATCTCCACATCATAAAGGATCTTCCTGAAATCCAAAGCCAATGGACCCTCAAGATGTTGTGCTGCAAACGCAACTGCCCTTTCAAGATTCGAAGTATGTTTCATATAAACAACAAGATACAAAATAGCCGGAACCATTTGAGCAGAAGCTCTCAACCTCCATGTGTTTGCAAGCCTTGCAGGCATAGTGTAGCTAAAATAAAAAATAAATGCCCCGGCCAACAATCCCAAAAATATAAACATCGCGATATTAGAAAGCTCGGCATTGCTTATAGTAGAAAGACCTCCTGGAAATGCTATAATATAATATGCAACCGCGCTTAAGACTGTTAAAAAGAATATCCCAAGCATTGCAACAGCAGAGAAAGTAACTGCCTGTTCAGGAGTCACGTTTAACCTCGCATTCTGTATATCTCTCCCTATTCTTATCCTATCTTTCTCAGAAATTTTTATCCTTATAAGGTTTCCAAGCGCATTAACCCATCTCTCATATCTTGAAAGCTCAACATCCATCTCCCCCCTGAATGCAGTATACTCTCTTGAATACTCATTAGAATTCAACTGCGTCTCAAGCTTTCTCTGATACTTTTCAAGTATTTCTTTTGTAGAATATGCCATCCTCTCTTCCCCGCCTAATGACATTTTACTTAATTATAAACCTTCTCCAACACCAAAACCC
>CAZEOE010000116.1:0-2216 GCA_964513665.1 Candidatus Woesearchaeota archaeon
CACTTCAGGCCCCTTCGGGGGCCTTTTTCTTTATGGGCATCCTGAGAGAAGAAACCAGTTACGACGAGTTAAGCGACAAGATCGTAGTTAACACGATCTATGACAACTCTGATGTTCTCAGGGTGAACGCTGAGGCGCGGGCCGAGAAGGTTGACGGCGCTCAGTTCAAGGGGAAGTTAGCTCATGTTGCCCGCATTGACATGGGCGACATTCAGCGGCTCTACAACCTCGGATACAACCTCCTGAGTCCTGACCCTGACGAGGTAAGGCGGGCGCTGCTGTATGTGCAGGCGAACGAGCCTCACCTGATGACGGTGAATAAGAGGGCGTTTGCGAAGAAGCGCGGCATATGGGTTTGAAAGTCGCGGTAATCGGGCTGGCGGCGTCTACGCATGATCTGGCCCCGTGGGAAGACTCCTCATGGCAGAAGTGGGGATTGCCGTGGGATGAGGGTTGGTGGGTCCACATGGACCGGCATTTCGAGATGCACGACTTGCGACTGCTTGTGTCTAGGCACTCGCGCAGGAAGCCCGGTTACTTCGACCGGCTGAGAGAGCTTCCTAATCTTTACATGCAGGAAGCCTACGCCTCGATTGCGAGCGCGAAGGCTTATCCGTTTGACGAAGTGGCCAAGACGATTGGCGCTTACTACTTCAATTCCTCTATTGCCTATGCGTTTGCTCTGGCGATCCATGAGGGGGCTGAGGAAATCGGTATTTGGGGCGTGGACATGGTTGGCAGCGACGAATACGCCTACCAGCGTCCCAACATGGAATACCTGATTGGGGTGGCGAGGGGGAGAGGAATCAGGGTTCACGTCCCCGACGAGTCGCCTATCTGCAAATTTCAAGGAACCGGGATTCGGTTCTATTCACATGAACCCGTTTATCGGGATCGTTACGGGAACCTCTGATGGCTTTAGCCTCTTACGCCAATTTGACGGCAGCGGTTGCCGACTGGCTGCACCGTAGCGACCTGACTACGCCTATCGCTGACTTCGTGGTGATCGCGGAAAACAGGATCAACCGAGAAGTGCGGTGCGCGGACATGGAGACTGCGTATACGGGGACGATTGCGAGCGGGGTTATCGCGGTCCCTACTGATTTCCTCGAATGGAAAGCGGTTTACATCGACTCCAACGGGGCGAACGGGCTTCAGCCGAAGTCCTGGGAATGGGTGCTGCAAAACTACCCGACGCGATCCTCTGATGGACTTCCGAAGTTCATCGCCCGGAACGCATCGAATTTCGAGTTTGGGCCTTACCCGGATTCGACTTATTCGGTGAAGGGGACTTACTACAAGCGGCTGGCGGCGGTGTCCTCTAGCTGGCACAACTTGGCGACTGAATATCCCGACTTGTATTTGTTCGGGACGCTTGTTGCTGCGGCTCCGTATATCGGGGACGACCCGAGGATTCCGACATGGAATGCCATGTATGAGTCCATCAGGGATTCGATCAATCAAGAAGCGGTGAAGGCGGACATTTCCGGCGCGCCGTTGGTTATGACGAGGGGTTAATCATGAGTGGAATCCGAAACAGCTTTGCTCGCACTTCCGGCCGGACGATCAAGGCAAACTTTACTCGCCCAAACGACACGAACCAATACACGGCCGGGGATGTGATCTGCAACTCCACTTCTGCCCCGGTGATTATGACTTTCTCTGGTGCGGTTAATACCGATTTCCAGATGGGGATCATCGCTCAGGCCACTTTGATCGATTCTGCGAACCAATCTACCAAGCTGGACGCGGAATTGTGGCTGTTCGATACCACGGTCACGATGGACAACGACAACGCCGCGTTTACTCCTACTGACACGGAGTGCGGCACGCTTGTCGGGATCATCCCGTTTTCTACCTCCTACTGGAAGGCCGGGGACGCTACCTCGGGGGCTGGAGGGAATGCCGTGTGCCATGTGCAGGGGCTAGCCATCCCCTTCAATGTGGTTCATGCCTCGAATGCGCTTTACGGCATTCTGGTCGCGCGTAACGCTTACACGCCGGTCGCGCAAGAAGTCTTCACCGTCAGGCTTCACATCATCGACTGATGAATATCCGCAAGCAATCCGGCTACCTCGGGGTAGGCGGCAAGAGAGTTATTGGCGGGCTTGGGTCGAATACTGCACTCGACGCCTACATCCGCTCGCTCGGCCCTGCGGCGTGGTTCCGCATGGATCAGGGCGTCACGGTGACTGGCGCGGGGATTTCGCAGGTCG
>CAZEOE010000117.1:0-2210 GCA_964513665.1 Candidatus Woesearchaeota archaeon
ATCCGATCCAGCATCATTTCCAGAAGCAGAAGAGTCGGATGTTCCCCCAGAAGAATCTGAAGAATCAGAAGCGGAAGAGTCAGATGTCTCTCCAGTAGGAGTAGAAGAATCTCCAGAAGCAGAAGTAGAAGAATCAGAGTCAGAAACAGAACTCCCAGATTCATCAACAGGTAAATCCTCTGAAACACCCTCAGAAGAAGATTCAGTTCCCTCAGATACCCTTTGAGAGCTCTCGCTTCCCGCATCAGTCACAGAATCAGAAGAACCCTCCTGAACAGAGCCATCATCAGAAGAAACTTCTCCAGTCTCATCCCCACTCATATCAACACTCTCGTTCAAAGAAACTTCTGGCTCAACATTCTCACTTTCATTATCAGCATCAGTTAAACCTTCTGTGGATCCCCCAGAAGAATAACTTTCATTCCCAGCAACAGAATAAACAATAAAATCAAAACTAACTTCAGGGAAAGTCTCCTTCGTGCCCTCAAATCCATACCCCTCTCCTACCTCTCCAAAATCAACACCATTAAAATACAAATTTCCAGAAGAACTCTGAAAGCCAGAAATATCAGAAACCTTCACTCTTTGTTCACTACCTCCAAAACCAAAAACAAGCTCAGAATCTTTAGGCAAAAGCTCTCCCTCATAAATTCCGAATCTAAAAACTCCCTCCAAAGAATCCCCTGGAGAAAAGTTTTCCTTTGAAAAATCAAAGCTATATCTTTCCTGTTCAGGAGAAAAATAGACTTTTGCATATTGATAAAAAAATAACCCAAAAGCTAAAAGTAAAATAACAAAAAAAACAGTGTAGGAGAAATTTTTCTTAATCTCTGTCTTTCCATGATATTTAGTCACAACTTTACCATTCACCCTCTTATTTTCATACAAATATGGTCCATATTTTTTCCCATTTTTCCATGTATATTTTTGATGAACCATTTAAGCAAAATTCTCTCTTTTTTAATCCCATTCTAAAGATAAACTCTTTTTATAAGCGTTTCTCCTACAGAAAATAAGGCTACCCTATCAACTCAAAATAGCACAAGGTATAGATAAAAATTACTCGTTAGCCAAACCCAATAAGGAAAAATAGATTTTGTTCAAAAACTCCTCTACTTTCTCAGCATATTCCTTATCTAAAATCTTTCCATAATAAGTTGCCGAATTTCTCGAATATCTTAATTGATCTATAAATAGAACATCTCTCTCCTTAAACCCAATCGCCCTTAAATAAGACACTTCGGCTTCATGAGCCCCACTACCTCCAGCACTAAATCCTTTTTTTAACATTATTGCCCTGATAAGTTCATGAATTATGTCATGACACAATTTTACTACAGTGCTTGCAGTGTTATCATCAATTTTTGTGTTTTTTATAAACAAGTTCAAAGAAAGATATGATTTCTTTGCTTCTTCAACTAAGTAATTAGCTCTTGAAATATTTACCTGATTAGTTTTGACTACTCCATCTCTAACATATTCGTCAAAACTTTTCAAAGTCATAATTCAACACCTCCTGCTAAAATAATACCGCTTAATATATTCTCTCTTAAATGAATATGAACATCTTTTAGTTTATGATAGTAATTGATAATTATTTTTCTCGCTAATATTTCTTCAAACTTCTTCAGATCAATTTTCTTTTGTTTCCGACCTATAACTGCAATATCAATATCTGAAGTAATTGTATCATCACCCTTGGAATAACTTCCAAACAAAATAATATCAGCCCCTAAATATTCTTCTTCTAAATAATCACTTAATCCTGTTTCATAGATTGACTTAAGATTCTCGACCCTCTTTAGCTGGATTGTCTTTTTATTAGATCTTTCAAGAGAAACAAGCGTCAAATTCATTTTTTTATCTTTTTCGACACTAATCAGTTTAAGTTTTTGTAAATAAGGTATAGATTTTGACACTGCAGTCACAGAAACATTCAGATTTGCTGAAATATTGCTCAAATTTAATTTCTCCCCAGATTTTACACACATTATTCTAAAAATTTCATTCTGCAACCTTGTAAACTTTAGTTTAATCGTCTCCATAAATATTTAAACGTATAAACCAAAGTTTATAAATTTTCTTATGCAGTCATTATATTATTCAAAACTCTTGATAAGAGAGATAGTGATTAACTTTAACCCTACAATATATGAAATCACTCGCCTTCTTTTCTCCTACGTCTAAGAAGTATCAGTAACCAAATGACA
>CAZEOE010000118.1:0-2197 GCA_964513665.1 Candidatus Woesearchaeota archaeon
TTGCAAGTTAATCAACATGCCACATATAGGCAACTATAGTTTTCCTGCTGGAGGGGCGAACTTGACGTTTATAGATACGAGATTTGGAGAGATAAAGTTTTTACAGGGAATAAATGGATCGGGGACGAACTTGACGCGGGACGTGAGGATATTGAATAACTCTGCAGAGGTTAGGAGTGACTTAAATGTTGGATTGAACAGGTCTGCGAATGTAACTCTTTATGGAATTGGAGATAGGGGATTTTCTTCTCCAAGTATCAAGAGAAATGGAGAGGATTGTGGAAGTGCATGTTATAACTTTACTTCGCTTACTGCTACAAATGTTATATTCAATGTTAGTTATTGGACGAATTATTCGATTGGAGGTGTTAATGCTGTTGCACCCACGATAACTTTTGTTACTGGTATTAGCTCGCAGACAGTTGTTGAATCTGGAGTTAGAGATGTCGTGTTTAACTTTACTGCTTATGATGCAAATGGATTTACAGATTTTAATTTCAATAGCGCTCAGGCGAGATTCCAGAAGAGCGGGGATTCTACAAGGACGAATTCAAGTTGTATCAATGTCGCCAATTACAGCTCTAATTATGCTAACTTTTCATGTACTGTGGGTATATGGTATTTCGATTCTCCAGGAACTTGGACTGTAAATGTAACTGTAAATGATTCAGGAAATTTGAAGGCTGAAAATTCTACTTCAACTTTCTCATTACAGGAGAGTCAGTTTATAAGAATATATCCAAAGAGCTTGTCATGGAGTACACTTTCTGCAAATGATATTAATAAGCTTGCAAGTAGTGCATTGACTATAAACAATACAGGAAACGCTAATTATACTGTCTTGAATGTTACGGCGTTTAATCTTCATGGTGCGAACCCTAGTTATATGATTCCAGCTGGAAACTTTAGTGTAAGCAACCAGAGCGCTTGTGACACTGGCTCTTTGATGTTGAATGCAACATCAAGACAAGTTAATGCTACAGTGATAAGAGGCAATAATAGTTTGGCTTATGGAAATGAGACTTCTGGGCAGGAGCAGTTGTATATATGTCTTGAACATGTTCCAGATGGAATTATTTCTCAAGCTTATTCGACAGGATATGCAGGGGGAGAGTGGGTTGTAACAGTTCTTGTTATAGGATTTGGATTAAAGAAGAGAAAGAGTAAGAGAGATGAGCTAATAGAGGAGATAGGAGAAAAAGTTAAGAGTGAACTTGGAAAAGACCTTGGAAAGATTGTTGAAATTGACAAAGAAATAAGAGAGAAATATGGTGTTGGAATTGAGGAAATATTACAACATGAGAGAGAGAAGAAGGAAGAAATATATGTTCCTGTTACGATATTCACAGGAGAGATTTCTCCTGCCGAGGCTCTTGCTAAATACTTGAAAGAGAATAAGGGAATGAGATTTAATGAGATTGCAAGAGCTATTGGAAGAGACCAGAGAACTGTTTGGATAAATTGCAGAAATGCTGAAAATAAGAGTGTAGAGAAGTTCAAGGAAGGTAGAAAGGTAATATATGTATCATTGAGTGTATTTAATAATAGGAGACTTAGCGTTCTTGAGGCATTGGTTGCACACTTGAGAGAGGAAGGAATGAAGAATGCAGAGGTTGCGAGAATATTGAACAAAGATCCTAGAAACGTGTTTACTCTTTACTCAAGGGCTAGGAAGAAGATTGCAGGAGCGGTTGATGATAGGTGATTTTGGTGCTTAGAGATTGAGGTATAAATATTAGGAAGTTACTATATTTCTTAGCTATATTAAATAGGAGCTATGTTTGTTATTTGTTATATGAGAGGATATAATCGTTATTGGTAATTTCTAACAAGAGAAAATTTCTTGGATTTGATTGTTGATAATTATATAAGTGGTGTGTAGAAGAATTTAAATAGATTAACTTCGGCTTGTTTTTATGGCTAGAGTTGGATTTGGAAGGATGTACTTTTTTGTTCCTGTATTCGTGTTTTTCTTAGGATCTTTGTTTGCTTCTTCTGTTTTTTTTAGTCCTAGTGTTTCCGCTGTAACTTATAATATTTCTTCATGTGGTGTTTTAAATGAAACTGGAGCAACATATAATTTAGTTCAGAATATAACTACAACTGGAACTTGTTTTACTATATCTGCTAATGGGGTTGTTTTAGATGGTCAGGGACATAGTGTGACTGAGGTTTATGATGTACAAGGTATTGGGGC
>CAZEOE010000119.1:0-2190 GCA_964513665.1 Candidatus Woesearchaeota archaeon
TCAAAGATAGGAATTAACAACTATGGACACATCACCTGAATATATCAACATGTGCAGGAAGGCAACGGAACTGCAAGAGATGTGGATGCCCAATGCAGGGAAAGAGTCACGGACACGCTGAGAGAATATACACAACAATTGATGATGTCAAGGCAGCCGAAATCGAAGCAGAAAAGCAGATTGATGCGGGCCATGTACCAACGTTTGCAGATTTTAAGAGAATAGGTGCATAAAAAGGGCAACTAAAAGCCCACTTTTTGAAAATGTAATGTGCCGTAACATATATATACTTTAGGCACGTAGTATTAATTGTAATAAGCATAAGGTGATTAAGATGCAGACAATAAGAAACTCCAAGCTGTTTGAAAAGATTGTGAACTCGGAAGATATGTGGAACGCTCTATTCAAAGACAACGTTGGAACCATCGAGGATGCTAGGATTCCAATGTTATTTGGTGGACTTGATCATATAGTTGTGAAGGCAAATGGAGTCTACTATCACGACATAGGCTGCAATGGGAAGGATAATTCGTTTGTGATAAGAAAGGAAATGGGCAGCTAAAAGCCCACTTTTTGAAAAGGACATGGAGATGAAATAACATGGATACGGAATGGCTTAAATCATTGAAAATTGGTGACAAGGTACTGATAAGAAGCAGAATCGGATACCGTACTGATATTGTAGAGAAAATAACTCCAACTGGACAGATCAAGATAAAGTCAAGTGACTACAAGTTCAAAAACGGTGAACAGCTTGGAAGAAGTAAGTGGGATTATGGTACTTATATTGAAGAGTGGACAGTGGAAAAACAGACATCGATAGACAATGAAAAGAAGCGGGATTCATTGGCTTTCAAAATGAGAAACGTGAACTTCTATGAATTGTCACTGGAACAACTTGAAAAGATATCTGTAATATGTGGAGTGGAATAAATGCCACTTCCCGATAACATCATCCCCTTCAAATCCTCAAAAGTCGATGACTATGGTAGACTGTGGATAGGAAAAGGTTACGCAGGACATCAAATTGTAGTGAGGTTCAATGATGATCCTGAACTTCATTATGTTAATGTGCTTGAATCCGGGCGGGCTAATGTTGGTAGAGTGTATAAGGGACGAGAATGTGATGTTTTTGTTCTGATGAAAGAGGAAGAGGTGAAAGAATAATGGATACATACACTGGAAAAATAATAGAATACGATGTAGAAATACAAACATCAAAAGGAGAATCTACTGCAAAAAGGTGGGTACTGAACAGAGGTACTCATGGATTCAACATCGTTGAAAACATATTCAACAAGTATGAAGGGAAAGTGATAAAAATAACCATAGAGGAAATATAATGGATACATCTGAACAATACATCAACATGTGCAGGAAGGCAAAGGAACTGCAAGAGATGTGGAAACCAGAACCAGGAGATTTTTACAAACTGCCTGGCCACTTCATCACCTGCATTGTGTTGAAAAATTCATTGATTGACGTGAATGCAACGTGGTTGCCTCGGATAGATCAATGGATAACAATTCATTTGAACCGAACATGGGGCGAAACTCAAATAGACACCTGTATTTACCTTTTCAGAGAAGAGAATTTTATTCACGAAAATTACGCATCACCTGAGCAATACATGCTGACAACGTGGTATTACAACAGTTTCCAAAAAATATGGAATGGCGAGGACTGGATATGACTGAATTGACAGACGATGAAATAAATGATCTCTATCATTTGCCCTTTAGAATTGCAGAGCAATCTCTATATTTTGATGCAATGGACGTGGATGTAGACATTGTTGGCTTCGGGCCATATATAAGAGGTGCAGAATATAAAATAGAGTTGCTACTGCTTGTAGTGACACGGCGATTAAAAAACACCGACAGTGATATAGTTCAAATCCCAATCCAATACAGCAATGTCATAATGTCGGACAAGCTTAATATGCGCCGCGATATGCTGATGAAGATAGAAGTAGAATCAATTGATAGAAACATATCGGATTTCATAAAAGAGCAATTGTCTAAAATAAGGTCTCCAACGATTCATATTGAACAGGTGACATTCCGGCGCATAGAAAAGGGGAGACGGTATTAACCCGCCTACACTGTGCTCTCGTCTATATACTCTTTTTCTAATACCGCAACATTATCCACAAACATTGTAACTTTGTGAACTATCCTAATTTGTTTT
>CAZEOE010000120.1:0-2172 GCA_964513665.1 Candidatus Woesearchaeota archaeon
CTGCCCAATTGAAAAAAACTGTGAATTCTGCAACGAATATATTTATAGAATCTAAACCGCATATAAAATGGTAAAATTTATAAATAATGGAAATTTATGAAAATAATGGAAAAAATAGTATCTTTTGACAAACAAGGAAGATTGTATGTACCAGAAGAAATGAGAAGACTCTTACAATTTAGAACCTTGGTCATGAAAATTAAAGATAATTCTGTTATTATTGAGCCAATAAATGACGACCCTATTGATGCTTTAAACAAACTTGGAAAAGAGAAACTTAAAGGAAAATCAATTGAAACTCTTAAAAAAGAAGCGCGGGAGGAAATGGAAAAACATGTCCTCAGTAAAATACGCAGACTCTGATTTCTTTTTGGCTTTAATGAAAGACTCTGATTGGTTAAAAGAAAACGCAAAAAACATATATGAAAATAATAAAGGAAACATATATGTTTCACCATTCACAATTGTTGAACTAATGATTGTTTGTGTCAGAGAAAAAATACCTGTGAAAAAAACCCTTCTCCAGATATCTAGAATCGCTCAAACAGTCTACATAAAATGGGATTTATTCTTTAAAGCCACAGAATATATTGAACAGGGTGCAAGCATATTTGATTCTCTCCTAATGGCATTTGTATATGAGAGTCAGTTAGGTTCTTCAGAAAAAAATAGTATAATTAGCTCTGATAAAATTTACGAAAAATTTGGATTCAAAGCCATCGATTTGAGAAAAAGATAAGTATGTTAATCAAGTGAACCTCCACAAGGCAAGACTCTCCTGCATAAATAAACATTAAACAAAATCGAAGAGCTTAAACTGTTCTCCCTTCTTACCATGATTCATTATTTAATCTCTGATTATGTCAGCATTCACACCCTCTACAATGATCCATAAATATTCACCTGATTCAAAATCTCTCCTTATAATTTCATCCGTAAACATTTGAGCAACTCAATCATTTAATAATTAGTGAAAGCCCTAACTCTAAGGAAAGACCTTAGAGTATAACGAATTAATTAAAGTTTACAATCCTGATTTGTCTTTGTGAGTTTGCTTAATTTTTTTCATAACAAACCCTCTTATTTTTTCAGCCTCTTCCAAATCAACCCCAGGCAAATGCCCCTCACTCTTGTATTGTCTCGAACGTCTCCCACCAAATCTAAAACCATAACTAGCATTCATCCCAGATTGCCCAGCAGTTTCAATTTCCACAGTTGAAAATCCAAACATCCTAGCAACCAATCCTCTCTTTATATCCACATTTTGAACCCTCTCATATGGGATTGAAGTATATTTTTTCCAAACTATTCCCTTCTCAAGCTTAACTCCCTCATTCGTTATTTCATATAAATACCTATTGTAAGCCATTCTTGCATAAACCTCACCTATAATAAGTAAAAAAGTTATATAGAAAACAATAGAAATAACAAATCCGAAGGTAGACAAATCCTTAAAAATCAAAGCAATTAATTGTAAACCCCAAATCGTGATAAATAATCCAAAAAGCATCAATGGATAATATGCTTGAAATCTAAACAACCATCTTGTCCCAGGATGTAGCTTGTTCATTTTATTTTTTCCTACCTGTGATTTTTTTCATAACCGAATTTCTTATCTGCTCGGCAAGTTTCATCTCCAAAGCAGGTATATACCCTTCTGCATAAGGATGCGTAGAATATCCTGCAGTCTGAATCATAAGACTAGAAAAACCAAGTATTCTGGCAATTACACCTCTATGAACATCAACATTTTGTATCCTCTCATATGGGACGTTGCTATATCTCTTCCAAATAATTCCTCTCTCAAGCCTCAACCCGTCCTCATTGAGCTCATAAAACCATCTATTATAAGCCATCCTTGCATAAATCTCACTTATCAAAAGAACAAAAAGCAAATAAGCTAGAACAGAAAGAACGACTATAACTGCCGTCGAAGATGATGAAAAGTCAAAATTAGAGAACACAAAAGTCAAAACAGGAAAAACCATCCAAAAACCAAAAAAAATACCTAATACCCCAAACAAAACATACCCGCTTATCCTAAACTGCCATCTTGCCCCCGGGTGCAATTTTTCCATACTATAATAAAAATAAGGCGTTTATAAAACTTTCATAAGCTCAGTACAAAACGCCCACAATCTTTCTCTTTATCTGCTCAAATCTTATTTTCTC
>CAZEOE010000121.1:0-2165 GCA_964513665.1 Candidatus Woesearchaeota archaeon
TGGTGTACTTGACCTCGGGATCGCGGCCGAGACGGCCGATGAACTGACAGAGATTGAGATCCTGACTCATGCTGCCTCTTTCATGGATTGAAGTTTGGAAACCAGATCCAGCACTTCGGCCTCGGCCTCGGTGCAGGCTTGTTCGAGTTCGCTAATTGCCTTTTCGTCGCGCTCGATACGCTTGACGGCCAAATGCAATCCGTCCGGGAATCTCGGGTCATAGCTCACCACGTCGCACCACGACCGCCCCGTAACCCAGAGCTGGCCCTGGATCTGCCAGCGGTACTCCTTTGCGTGCTCTCCGGCCATCAGCGCCGCGACGTGTTTGTGCAAGCTGTACGGGCATTTCAGTTCGACCAGCCCCTCTGAGCCAATCAGCCCGTCAGGGGAGACCCCGACGAACGAATACTTGCCGTGGTCTACAAAGTCGATCACCTCGACCAAGACCCCCGCATACATCTCATAGGCTGCCCGCGCCATCGGTTCCAGTTCGATCCCGCGTCGCATAGCCTCGTTCTGGTACTCGTCAGCGGTCTTGCCGGCGATCCTTTCTAGGGCCAGGGTGACGATCAGATTCTTCCTCGCCACCGCTGGCCCTGTCTTGGTGGTCGCCATCAGGTCGTTGAACCGAGAGCCGGTGAACTTACCGAGCCGTCTGGCAAACCATTCTTCACTGCGCTGCGCCATGTTCCTGCGCCTTGGTCTTGAAATCGGCATGACGGTTAGCGCCGATCTGCTTGCGCTCGTCCGCCGTCAGGTTGCCCCAGAAATCGGCATAGGCTTTCAGCCCACCGGAAGCAGCATCCGAAGCGCGCTTGAGCAGTTCAGGAGGGCATTCCAGCGTTTCAGGCTCGACGGGCTGGGCGTCCTCTATCTCGGTCTCGTCCAGCAGCCCCAGGCCGCATATAGAAAGCGTGACGCGGCGTTTGGCCTTGGTCTCTGCTTTCATAAAGGCATTGGCCAGATCCGCACCCTTGAGTCCAGTGGTGCTGACCGCTCCAATGGCTTCGTCGCACCGCCCGGACTTGTCCGTGGCCTGAGCCGTCACCACATACAGCCCATCAATGCTCTGCCGATCCGTGATCTTGAGGCTGACAGCATGGACCCGGCGCAACTGGTCGGCGGCATCCTTACGGGCATACAGGATCATCTTGCCCTGCAGCGTCATATATTCGAACGGGCGGGTAAGCGGATTCAGCCCTACGGACTCGCAGACCCTTGCGTAATACTGCAACCGTTCCTGCGGAGTCAGCTTGGAGAGGTCGCCGCCTACGACAACCTTCTCGACAAGTTCCGCGCCTTTCACTTCTGCTAGATCGTTCACTCCAATTCCTTTCGCCGGCACATGGCCGGCATGTTGGGGTTCGGTTATTCGTTAAGCTCTGACTTGTTGGTGAGCGTAGCCAGCTTGACAAGCTGGTACACGGCAACGAGCCGGTCATCATCCATCACCGCATGGTCAGCGGCTTGTGAGCTTGCGACCAAGAATTTCTCGTCGTCGGACTCCTCAACCGCAACGTATATCGTCTTTGGGAAATCTCGCTTCTGTACTGTCATGTTTCCTCCTACGCCGCCGGTTGCGGCCCTAAGTCCTCAGCCTGTCTCTTGACGTGCGCAGACAGGCTTTCAAGCATGCCTGCCGCTGCGTTCAGATTCGCCAATCTCCGCTCCCAGTCCCGAAGTTCTAACCACTGATTCAGCGGGATGTCGGGGGTCAGTACCCATTTGCCTTCATGGTAAGTCGCGATCATGCCGAGACCGTCAGCGAGAGCGAACGCCTGATCCATCTGGAGCCTGGGGTGTAGGTAGATCATTTGCGCGGCCTCAGTTTCTTGAGGAAGGCGAGCATCTTCTTGGCGGCGGATTTGAATTCTTCTGAGTTATAAATCTTGCTAACGTCGTAGCCTTCAAATAACATTCTTGTGTAGATTTTATCTACGAAAATCCATGGTGTTGCTCTACAATTTGTGGCTCCTGAGCCAATAGCAATGGGGCAATCTACACACCATTTGCCATCGTATCGAGGTCCTAGGTAGAGCGTGCACAGAGCGCAATCGCCTGCATCATGACCCTCGCATACCTTACGCTTCCCACTCGCCAGCCTCTCCCAATGCTTGATCGAGGATTCGAGCGCACGTTCGGCGCGTTTGGACATTTTCATTTCT
>CAZEOE010000122.1:0-2164 GCA_964513665.1 Candidatus Woesearchaeota archaeon
GTCATCGATCTGGATGCGTCTGGTCCAGGCAGCGGCTACACCGTCAACTTTGCGCAAGGTGGTTCTGCCGTGGCTGTATCGGATACCGATATCAATATCACGGATGCGGATTCTGCCAACATCAGCAGCGCTACCATCACGCTGACCAATGCGCAGGCCGGTGATGTGCTGGCTGCCGGCACCATGCCGGCGGGCATTACCGCCAGCGTAGTGGGGAATGTGGTGACGTTGACGGGTTCTGCTTCCCTGGCAGATTACCAGACGGCGATTCGCGCAGTGACTTTCAGCACGACCAGCGGCGATACGACTTTGCGTCAGATCGACGTGCAGGTGAGCGATGGCACCAATATCAGCAACATTGCAACGACATCCGTGAATGTGACGCTGAACAACGCGCCGGTCATCGATCTCGATGCTTCCGCTGCGGGGCGTGGCTTTGCCGCAACGTATTATCAAGCCGGCGGCGCGATATCGATTGCCGATACGGATATCAGTATCACCGATATCGATTCGGCCAATCTGACCGGTGCGACCATCACGCTGACCAATGCACAGGCGGGGGACACGCTGTCCATCGGTACGTTGCCAAGCGGTATTTCGTTCAGTGTGGCTGGCAATGTCGTGACCTTGTCCGGCACCAGTTCGTTGGCGAATTACCAGGCAGCGATTCGTGCCATTACTTTCTCGAACAGCGAGAATAATCCCGATGGGGGCGTTCGCAATATCGAGGTGACGGTAACGGATGGCACCAGCAGCAGTAATATCGCCACATCGGCCATTAACGTTGTGCCGTTGCTGACGATGCCGGATGCGCTTTCGGCATTGAATATCGGTAATAACAACGCATCCATTAGTAATTTTGCAGCCATCACCCAAGCCAATCTGGAAGCGGCTGTAGGCTTGCCGGCAGGTTCTCTGGATAATCGATTCGACCCGCCTGTGGGCGGTTCAAATGATCCGGGCTTCGTCGATGTGTTCAACGGCGACGTACGGAATTACAGTCTGGATCTGAGCACCGGCGGTCAGGTGTCCTTCGATTGGCAATTCTTTAATGGCGAAGATCTAACAAACGAAATCAATGACGGCTATAACGATCTCGCGGTGCTGGTTGTCACCGATCCAAATGGTGTGGTGAGTTACCACTTGCTGTCTGCCTCCGAGATTACAGGTAGAAATACCAACGGAGCTGGAGTCGATGCGACAGGCACGTTCAATTTCACCCCGACCGTGGCCGGTCAGCATCAGTTCTCCTGGTTGATACTGAATGCCCGAGATGGCGGCAAGGAATCCCTGCTGTCGATCGGCACGCCCAAGTATCTGGTCAATGGGGTGAACTATGCGGCACCGATTGATTTGCCCATTACCCTGCAACCCGGTGCAGCGACAGTGACACAGGTCGTGCTGTCTGGTTTGCCACTTGCTGGCGCTGGTTTCAGCTTTATCGGTTCGAATGGTGCCAGTGTTGGTACCGACCTGGGCGGCGGTTCCTGGAGCTTTACTGAGGCTGAGGCCGAAAGTCTGCAGCTGCTGACGCCACCCGACTATGTCGGCACTATCAATCTGTCTGTCTCGGTGACAGCGAGCCTGGGTGGTGTCGATACTGTCGTGACCGATACGGTCGCGGTCACGGTTGACGCAACGACCAATAACATCATCGGCACGCAGTCAGGCCAGACACTGGACGGCACGGCCGGTAATGACCTGATCGACGGTCTGGCCGGTGACGATACCCTCAATGGCGGTGACGGCAACGACATCTTGGCCGGTGGCTTGGGCAATGACACCTTGAATGGTGGTGCCGGCAATGATGTGCTCAAGGGCGGGTTCGGTAACGATACGCTCGATGGCGGCGACGGCGATGACTTGCTGATTGGCGGTTTTGGCAATGACACGTTGACCGGCGGCCTCGGTGCCGATGTGTTCAAGTGGTCGCTGGCCGATGCCGGTACGGCAGGCGCACCGGCGCAGGATCTGATCACTGACTTTGGCAACGGTGAAGACAGGCTGGATCTGCGAGACTTGCTACAGGGTGAGGCGACCGACAGCCTTGAAAACTATCTGCATTTCGAGAAGGCAGGCGCCGATACGGTGGTTCATATCAGCAGCAATGGCGGTTTCAGCGGCGGCTACAATGCCGGAAACGAAGACCAGACCATCACGCTGC
>CAZEOE010000123.1:0-2155 GCA_964513665.1 Candidatus Woesearchaeota archaeon
AGCAAAAGAATATCTTAAAGAATGGTCCAATCTATTAAGATATGAAAAGTTAAAGTTCTGAAAATATATAAACCTTCAAACATAAATAAAAGATGCAAAAAAGAGGCATATCGCAAATATTGCTAATCCCAATTATAATAGCCATATCGCTTGTGTCGTTTCTATTAATCTGGAACTATACAAATAGCCTGAATGAATCAAACATTAACAATTATCAGACAACCTCTTCAACTTTTTTAAACGATTTGTTGGAAAGTGTAGGAATAAATTTACCAAATGAAAAAAACAATGAAGATTCAAATATTCTCGATGAAGAAAATTCCGCGTCTGAACAAGACAATCAAAACACCGAACAGTGCGTCTCGGGTTGGTTTTGCATTGATGAGAATCGAAGAGCCTTGCGGGATGATATATGTAGAACTATATTCGAAGAAAACTGTGAAGCTAACGAAAAATGTTCTAATGGAGTCTGTCAAAATCAGGAATTAAAAGACGAAGCAAATGTCTGCGGTAATGGACTGATAGACAGAGGAGAATCATGTGACCTCCTAAATTTGAATGAAAAAAGTTGCAGAGACTTTAATTTTGACTCAGGCTGGTTATCATGTTACAACCAAAACGACGCAAATAGAAATTTAAACTGTCAGTTTGATGTTCGAAATTGTTTCTCATGTACAGAAATTAACGGAGTATGTACAATAAGCTGTGAATCTGAGAGTGGCTTAATAGATCCGGATTGTGAAACAACAGAGATAATTTGTGGAAACGGAATCCAAGAGCCAGGTGAAGAGTGTGACAGGGGAATTTACAATTCAGATACAGAAGAAGCCAGCGAATATACTTCGACATGTAGAACAACCTGCAAACTTCCTCGCTGTGGAGATAACATAGTAGATTATGCGCTTGGTGAACAATGTGATTCTGGAAGCAGAAACTCTGATACACAAGAACCAAATAATTTTGGTGATCCGTGTAGAACAACCTGCAAATATCCAAGTTGTGGAGATGGAATCGTGGATAGATACTATGGCGAACAGTGTGACTCTGAAAGTTATGTCGGTTTATGTAGTAGTTACACGGATTATGATCATGGTGAATTAAAATGTTATCCTCCAGAAAACGAACAAGCCTGTAAATATGACGCCTCTGAATGCAGAGACGAACCAGTAGACGGCCATCTAACTATTAGTTCCTGTCCTTTCATATACGGCCCAGAAGATTATTGGTATCTAAACGACACAAGAATAACCATTGCCGGAGCTAACTGTCAAGACTTCCATTATGGTATCTTCATTTCAGGAAACAATAACTATATCACCTGCACGCAAGGAGTACACAGTTCAGATAGGGACGCAAGCGAAATAGATTATAACGGCCCAATAGGATTAAAAATAATAGGTAACAATGTTACAGTAAAAGATTGTTATTTTAGCAATCTCCAAAATGGTCTTGTAATACAAGATTCTTCCAACATTATTCTGGAAGACATAAGGGCACAAGAAAATGGTGCTGGCCTCACAGTCCACAGAGTTGAAAATTTCACAATATTAAACAGTCTATTCAAAAATAACCAAGGAGGCGGATTAGGCGTCGCCTTTTCAAAAAATGGTTTAATAAAAAACAGCATCATAGAGGGAAATGGGAAATTTTATTTTGCACATCTCCGCGGAAGATATGACAAAGACCTTAGAGAGCTAATTATAGGCAATTATGGTTTTCCAATCGACGAGTCTGAAAATATAATAGTAGAAGGAAACAATGTAACAGATAACATAATTGGATTGTCATGCTGGAATTGTAATAATGCCAGCATCTCAAATAACTATTTTAAAGAAAACTCATTCATAAATCTGGATTTGAAATACTCCCAAAACAATCAAGTATATAAAAATAAAATGTTGGCAAAAGCTATAACTTATCACAACCTAATTATTGATACAGGCTCTGAAAATAATCTCATATATTCAAATAACTTCACAAATCCTAAATTCGGTAGATCAATACCTATAAACGCTTTCAATTTCGGCTCCAACTCCTGGAACAGCTCCCAATATGGTAATTATTGGTTTGACTTCCAAGAAAATATAGGTTACCCTTCTAGCTATCATACGGATGGTTCACCAAGTGGAATTGACTATAAGCCAAACCGATAAAG
>CAZEOE010000124.1:0-2150 GCA_964513665.1 Candidatus Woesearchaeota archaeon
CCTATAGAATAAGTAGTCGTTCCACTGTTTCCCCATCCTGAAACATCAAATACAACCGTAGGTCCATTCAACGGAGTAAGATTAACACATTGAGGAGGACCACATAACACTCCATTCTTCAAAATCTTAGGATTTTGTCTGTTCATTATCCCATTCAAAGTTATCCTCGCAGGACTGTTAAATCCTTGATTATCGCCGTGTATTGTCACACTCGCCTTATTGTTCGTTATTTTGATATCGTCTGATAATGATTCGCCGATACCCCAAACATCATTAGAAAAAATAATCGACCCGAAAGAGTTCCCGACAGAGAACTTTTCAGCTTCATCCAAACTATACTCTCCAACTGAAATACTATCAACAACTAAAGAAGTTACATCCTCGATACCTAAGCCTCTAACAAAATCAGAATCAGCATCAAAAAGCACTTCAGAAAAGATATTGCCATCTGAGCGAACTATAGTAGCAAGCACACTGTCAGAAAGATCTGAGCTAATAACTCCTCCAACAACTTGATGCCCTGAACCTCCAACCACATAAACACCGTAACGATTAGAACTAATAAAATTATTAACTAACAGAGACTCCGAGTCAAAATCCCTGTTGAAGCTATGAGAAAAATCGAAATAATAAAATTGCACACCTGCATAATAATTATCATATATATTATTGGAAGAAATTTCCAGACCCTTAGAAAAGAAAGAATAGATACCGTTCTGCCGATTTGAATATATTTCACTGTCTGTCAAAAAAAGATCAGTAGTAGAAAGAAAAAAACCATTATCATTATTATATATTGAACCGCTATAAAAAGTATTCCCTACACCACCTAAGACTTGAAACCCAGAGTTATAATTGCCATAAATTATACTGTCCAGCACATCATTATGACTACTATCTATAAAAGAGATCCCATTATTTAAATTAGAGTGAACAAAAACATCAGCAATGCTCGAATCATTAACCAAATTAAAGAATATACCTTCAGAAAAATTAGCCAAAGATATGTCTGCCAAATGAACCTCTGTAACATTGAAGGCATAGACTCCGTAATCTCCCGCGCCTCCATCTCCACTCAGATAGTGTCCGTTACCATCCAAAGTAATATCATCAGCAGTTATTGTAAAACAAGTTACATCTGAAAAAATATCCTGCGTTAACCTATAAGTCGCGCCATCCTGATCCAAAGTTCCACAAGATGTTAAATTTATCTCTGGCAAAGCAGTAGCGCTAGAACTAAAAAAAACAGAAGAAGCAAACAAAGATCCTAAGAAAAACACAAATACAGGAACAAAAAAGTACATCCTTCCGTAACTAGACCCTAACAACATCTTCAGAGAAAAAAACGGAAATATATAAACTTATCGTGTTAAAGGATCCTGATTAGAAGAAGCCTTCGAAGCTAAACTCCCAGAACGAGACGACCCTATCCTAGTAAAATTCGCAGTTGCATCGCCAATGCTATAAATTGTTTGAGGAGACAAAGCAAACCCGTTAACACTGAACACAACAGTCTGATCCGTTAAACTAGTATAAGGTGTGCAAACTCCAACAGAGCAAACAGTCTCATTTCTAAATATCGCTGGCACTTTAAAGCCTCTATCTCCAATTCCATAAAGAGTTATATTAGCAGGTTTGTTAAAAGCACCATTTAAACCAACTTTAACCTTAGCACTATTATTGCCTATTACAACCAAGTCGGAAAAATTACGCCCCGAGCCACTAACCATATCTAGAAACTTAACCTCTCCAAACAAACTTTCTCTAACAACGAGTCTATTAGCTCCTAGAATAGAATAATTAGATATATGAGGCATATCAATCAACTGCGTATCGTTAACGCTACTTGTCCCAGAGATAGAAAAATCGTTTATCCTAGACTTGATAAGAACATTATTGACAAAAATATTTCCATTACTAGGAGAAAAATCAGAATAAACAAGTAAAGCATCCATCCCGCTATTTTCTATTGAATTATCTTTAACAAGGTTCTGAGTAGAAGACTTAATCCAGACACCCCTCCAAAAGCTGTTATTGATATAGTTACCAACGATAGAGTTATTCCTAGTACTGACCTGTGAAAACCCACTCAACAAAACTGACTCAGTGTTAAGATTAAACAAATTCCCAGACACTACGTTATTTGAAGA
>CAZEOE010000125.1:0-2134 GCA_964513665.1 Candidatus Woesearchaeota archaeon
AAGAGCCGCAAGAGCCGCAAAGGTTAGCCGAAACGGGGCGCAAGCCCCGTCCGCCGGGGATGGCCGCCCGGCGCTGATGAGGCAGGCCGAAACATCAAACCGAGGAGGGATATCATGAAGACGAACGCCGAAGTTATCGCGGCCCTTGAGGCGGCCCTGGTCGATCCGGATCTGCACGACGAGGACAAGACCCGCGTCCGGCGGGCGCTAGACTACATGCGCGGAGAATACAACGAGATTCGGGAAGTTTGCATCGACGCGGACGCCCTCCGCGTGGGCGCCGGAGTAGCAAGGTACGACGGGCTACCGGAAGCGGAAGTTGACGCCCTGTGGCGGGCGTTCCTGGCTGTCGCAGACGTTTGCGACCCCGAGGGAACCGGGGAGTATTAGAGACGAAACATCAAACAGGAAGGGGAGAAGCATCATGGTATCAAGCTGGGAATTCTCCGGGGCCGGCGCCATCCGCCGCCCGACCCCCGTTAACGCCCGCCATATCGGGGCGCGCTGTCCCGAGTGCGGGCGCGTCAACCGTCCCGAGTCGCGCCGCTCTATGTGCGTCTGCGGGGCCGGCGTCCCGTCCAAAACCGAGTATCGAGCATGGAAAGCCCGACACCAGACGAAGCGCAACGCGCGGGCTTGGGCGCAAGCGTTCAAACTCGCCCGCCGCGCGCTCTCCATGATGGCCGATGCCGCATTCAGCGGCCGGCGCGATTGGTAGACCAAAAGGGGAGGATAATAATGACCACCAAAGAACTTAGGGAATCAGTATCTCCTGGCTATAACTTGGCGGCCATCGTCCCGGCTACATGGTCTTGGGATATCAGCGACTTTCGCCTCCGAGCTGTCCCCGTTCTATCTGGGGCGCGGGGCGCGCTAGGCGTGCTACGCGCTCTAGACCTTCCCGGCAGGATGCCAGGAATCCAGGCCATGCTAGCGGATTCAGGCAATGAGGCGCGCCTTATCCATTGCGTGTTTCTTGACAATGCGCCGTCGCCGGCCTTGATCCATGATTATCGGCTGATCGTTTCCAGGGAGGCATGAAACATGGCATGGCAAAGACTTCCTGGTGGCTTATTGGTGGAAACATTCCCCGGACAGGTTCAGGCCGCGATATCCGGCGCTCGCGGTAAGTGGACGGGACTAGTCTGGCGTGCCGGCGACCCGAGTATCCGGCGCATCGGCCCCTACAAAACGCAGTTGGAAGCGAAGAATTGGGCGGCCTACCATGCCGGGATATTCGCAAGGCCATGACCCGCGCCCGCCTCATTCACTATCCCGCCGACCCGGAGCGCCCGCCCGTGTACCTGTGCGACAGGTGCGCGAAGCGGGCGCGCCCGCGCCGGACGGGCGATAGGGTAGACTGGGAAGCCCGCACGTTCCTGTACGCCGGCCCGTTGGCCTGCCAGGAATGCGCGGCAAAGGGGCCAGGAAAGCCGCAGGATTGACGAAGCGGGCGCGGGCCGGCACCAATGCCCCCCGCGCCCACAAAATCGCGCCACGGCCGCCCCAGGCGCCGGGCAGAACACCAGAAGTTTTCGCAGAAAACGCTTGACACACCAAAAGGGGCCGGGCAGAATCATGGGAACGAAAGGGGAGGGCCATGTGCCGATACTTTTCCTTACTGCTGACAAGGGATACGGAATCGTGGTATGCTACCCATGTGCAAGGCGAGGGCGAACAGGTTGTTGGCCCCGGCGAGTTCCGCATCGCCCTCGGCACTTGCCGCCAGACGATCAACGGAGGCTTGGGGTACGCCTACGACCGCGCCACGCAGACGATCAACGCAGGCGTGGGGTACGCCTACCACCGCGCCACGCAGATGATCAACGCGGGCGTGGGAATAGCCTGCGGCCCCGACGTCACGGTGATCGACAACCGATAACAGGGGGGATACCATGTGCCGTCATTTCAGTTGCCTGCTAACGAAGTCCAACGTGTACACCGCCGAGAGCGGTATCCATGAGGAAATGATCCGCGAAGCCGGGCTGCGCGATGACACCCGAGAACCCGATTTCGTCCGCGCCGAGGTCACGCCGCCGATGGAAGACTACTCCCTGCCGCCGGATCAGTGGGAGTACTGCGTAGACCAGGACTACCTGCCGCCGTGGTATGTGGCTACGGTGGAGGAGGAGCG
>CAZEOE010000126.1:0-2134 GCA_964513665.1 Candidatus Woesearchaeota archaeon
TTTTATAATAAAAGTGTAATCTATTAAGTTATAAACTTAGATAATAATTCATCTACTCATTTTGTTCATGTCTATTATTCAAAACAAAGTCCTCTGCTCACTCTGTTTCTTAACAGAATGCAATTTCGCAAGCGTATTCTCAACTCTATCCAACGAAAACTCGTGCCTCGAAACCAAAATCTCCTTGACATTTGTAACATCCATTCTTGGAAACTTTAAATCGACATTTATAACGTTAGGTTTTTTAAAAATCTCAAAAACCCTCTGCCAATTAAAATCTAAAAGATGCTCAACCTCTTTGAAAATCTCAACAGGATATTTTCTATGCCTCACCAAAGCAAGCGCTTTTTTAGGACCTATTCCCTTTATACCTCCAGGATTAAAATCTGTTCCAACAAGAATTGCAAGACATATAAGTTGATCCCCGTTTATACCTAACTCATTCAGAACTTTTGAATATTCTATAATCTCAGGAGAAATAAAAACCTCCCCGCTTCTTGTCTTCCTCCTTCTCGCAAGAGTGAGATTCTGAATTAAATCTGCGCCTATAACCAACGCATCATAATCCTGGCTCCCAACAGCATAAGCGTTGCCATCTATAACCATCTTTGCACATTGCATCTCTCCCTCTCCTGGAGCCTGAACAACAGCAATGCCCATCGCCTCAAGAAGTTCCTTGCTCTCAGCAATTTTCTTTTCATCAAGTTTAACAAACCCTCTTGAATATTTTTCCATTCCCTCAAGATCCTCTTCCTCAACAGCCTTCTCATATTTTTCCTTCATCTCCTCCCTGACTTCTCTCCTATTTTCCTGAGTCTTCCCCTTCAAAATATCATATTCCCCATCAAAAACATAAATTAGCTTTATCCCCTCAGATAATAAAGCCACATTCCTATAAAAAAGACCCGACAAATGTGAAGTCACTTCCCCTGAAGAATCCATCAAAGGAGTTCCATCAGGTTGCCTTATAGAAGATAAAAATTGATATATGGCATTAAAAGCGTCAACAGCAATAACCTTCCCCTTCAAATCCTTGAATTCAACAGCCTTTCTTGGCACAATATCCCCTATCTGCAATCCCATATACAATAAAGAAAAAACAATTTAATAAAGATTACTAAAAAACAAACAATGTTTTAAAAGCTTAAATAACTCCAACCCCTATAACCCTTATGAATCAAGTACAACAAGAATTGAGAAAACTGGCAAAACCAGAAAAGATACCTATCTATCAGAATTTTTTTAAAACTGGTCCAGGAGAGTACGGAGAAGGAGATATTTTCATAGGGGTAACAGTCCCAGATACTAGAAAAATTGCAAAACAATTTGCAAATCTCGAATTCAGTGAAATAATCCCTATCTTAAAATCAAAAATTCACGAAGACCGAATGTGTGGTCTGTTAATTCTAGTATATAAATTTCAAAAAGCAGAATCAAAAAAAGAACAGGAAGACATAGTTAATTTTTACCTCAAGCATAAGTACGCAGGAAACAATTGGGATCTAATAGATTGTGTGGTTGATAAAATACTGGGTGCGTGGTTAATAGACAAAGATAAATCAATCCTATACAATTTTGCAAAATCCGACAACTTGTGGGAAAAAAGAATGTCAATAATTTCAACATTCGCATTTATAAAAATAAACCATTTTTCAGATACGATAAAAATATCAGAGATTCTACTAAAAGACAAACATGACTTAATCCACAAAGCGGTCGGTTGGATGTTAAGAGAATTAGGAAAGAGAGATATAAAAACTCTTGAAAGTTTTTTAAAAAAACATTACAAACAAATGCCTAGAACAATGCTTCGCTATTCTATTGAAAAGTTCCCTGAAAAAGTAAGAAAAGAATATTTGAATGGAGAAATTTGAGCATATTCAAAAACTAAAGAATCATCTTCGCCTGTCTAAGCAACTTATAAGCCAAATCCACATCTTCCTCATTTGGAACATCTCTCCTGTCTTTCCCAGCAATTTCAGGAGCGAGAAGATAAGGCAAAACTTTTCCCCTATCACCAGCAGAAAGATAATCCACAGGAAAAGGAACTTGAAAAGCGAAACTCCCTAAATCCCTGCCTTGGTGAATCACTTCATTATTTAATCTAGTCCTATCTCCCTGTCTCAACCCCTTT
>CAZEOE010000127.1:0-2106 GCA_964513665.1 Candidatus Woesearchaeota archaeon
TCTTTGAAGGCAAACTTTATGGAGGTTGGCCTAAGCAAATTTATAATATTTGGAGAAAGCAAAATGAAGAAAAATAAAAAAGGCAAAGAGGATCCGATAAGAATTGAAGTTAACGAAGCTCATGAACATGAAAGAACAAGATATCGGGTGCGAACAAGCGGAGATGTAATGACTGCTTGTTGGTTGTTTTATTGCACAGTTCCTGATTTAATAACTAGAATAACAAAAGAAATGCCTAACGGAAGAAGGTATGAATTTGAAGCAACATCATCAGATATATTTTCCAGTGAAGGTAAGTCAACAACATCGGATCTAACAGTTGATGAAGGTAGAGCTATTGCTGCTGTTATTGATCTTAAGAACACTATTTACCAAGCAAAAAGGAGTTTGGAAGAAATATTTGGAGGGGCTAGAATAAAGTGACAGAAAAAACCTCTCCTCTAAAAGAATTTAGTGAAGTGTTAGATTCCTTGGTTTATGAAAGCAGAGATAAACGTAATTTTCATTTAGAACATGATGGCCCAAGATCAAATTTGACTGTAGACTGGGATACAAGATATAAGTCATTAAGAGACGTCCAAGATAGATTTTATCATTATTTTCCTCAATTAAAATCCACGGAAGGAGTTAGGAAATGACTGAAACAAAACCTAAGACACTAAGAGATTACTTGCTCGATGGCGGAGTAAGAGGAAGATACTTTAGAAACGATGTTGAACCTACTATTGATAATATGCCCTATGGTGGTTATAGTGTCGAGGGAATAATTACGGGGCATGGTGTAAAGCATTCTGTAGATTTATTTGCAAGAGGTATTGGAACTAGAGATGGAGACTTGTGCGCCACGTATTTATCTGGACATCTTAATGATCCAGAATTAACTAACGAAGAAGTTAGTGAATTAAGAAATAGCTTTGATGAAAGATATGCTAAATGGATGTCAAGATCAGATAAACCAGTAACGCCTTTAAGTTAAAATGTCGCTCACAGATTTCTCAGATCCTGAACTGTTAAAGAAATACTCAAAGACAGTAATATCTCATCCTTATGTTCTTTTTCCAGCGATTAAAAAGGAATTAGGAGATATTAAGGGTAAAAGTATTCTTGATATTGGATGTGGCTCTGGGGATTCCTCAGAAGAATTATTGAGATGGGGCGCTAATGTGACAGGCATAGATGTTTCAAGAGCTGCGCGGGATTATTGCAAAAATAGATTTTATTGGAATAGAAATGCACAATTTCATCGTCTGAACGCATGTGACATGATTTATTTTCCTGATTCCACATTTGATGACGCTGTTGCAAACATGGTGATGATAAATGTAAGTAATAAAGGAATATTAACTGGGATTTTTAAAGAAACTTCAAGAGTTCTCAGGAATTGTGGGAGATTTGTTTTTAGTGATTTACATCCATTCTGTAAAATGATTCCTAGAACTAACACTGAAAACCAGAGCTATAGAGAAGGATTTTCATATTTTGTCCCTGGAAGCGAGTTTGAATCCGATGTTTTAATGACTGATAGAAGCAGAATGACTTTTGTAGATAAACATTGGACTTTAGAGACTTATGTTGATGCTATTAATAGTTCTGGTATGAGATTAAGTAAGATTATTGAGCCAAAACCCACTCCAGAAGCTCCCAAAGAAGTCTTTGGAGACTATCTCATTCCAGAATATATTTTGTTTGTATGTGATAAAACTGGGAAGTAAACACTGTAAAGTCTGTAAACCTGAAAGATTTTTATAAATTATTTATTTTATCTAATTCTTCTTTTGAAATTTTCTTTGAAAGTTCTTTCCTGGCTTTCCTAACTAATTCAACAGAGTTCCCCATATTTGGAATACTTCCAACTTCTTTTTCCCATACAAATCTTCTGACTGCATCTCTAATTACATCAGCTCTATTTGAATAAATTCCAGTTTTAACCATTGCATCTATTCTTTTAAGCAACTCAGGATTCATTCTTATTTGAAGTGTGTCCATTACCATAGTAATTATATTGTAATGTATGTATTTAAATATTTTTGTTGGTTTAGTAGACTAGCAAGCTCACTTCATAAGAAAATCAACTTCCTCATCCGATAAATCCAGTTTCTTTATAAC
>CAZEOE010000128.1:0-2098 GCA_964513665.1 Candidatus Woesearchaeota archaeon
ATAATGCTTTACGAGTTACCGCATCCGAGGCTCCAGAGTTGGTCTATCTGTCTGAAATGCTGGCGCGGTACGTAAATGCACACTGTTTCTATGATTTACGCGATATGCCAGAGGCGGAACGACTGGCGGAGGTTGCGCGGTTGCGGAGTTGGATAGAGGAGTTGATGGCATGAACAATGTACAAAAGATCGTAACGTTTTTGAGTGGCGGGGGGGGTGGTCCCGCAACCGTTACCATCACATCAGCGGAAATCGGGATTACTGCCGCCTCACCGTTTGAGATTACAGTCACGTTTTCCAAAAGCGTGTCTGGTTTCGATGCGGGGGATATTACAGTTGGCAACGGGACTGCTGATAATCTCGCGGGTTCGGGTGCGGTATATACTGCGGACATCACGCCAACAGCGGATGGGACGGTTACTGTACAGATAGCCGAGGGGGCGGTTGGGAACGAGGCGAGCAATGTGTTTAGCATAATCTACCTTGCGTCCGCCGAGATTTTTGCGCTGGCGGATTATGGCACCTATACGGATGCTGGCAAAACAACCGCCGCAGGACATAATGATTTGGTTTACACATGGGACAACCTGATCGGTGCAGAGGACGGAGTTTCGGCTACCGAGGCGGACAGACCCATTAAAAAAGTTGTTGGAGATTTTCACACCCTCTATTTTGAGGGGAGTGCAACCGATAAAATTCTATTTACTGACACGGCAGACGACGCCAGCCAGTCGTGGTTCATTGTGTTCAAAAGCGACCTTGCCACAGATGCCATAACGCGCAGGGTGCTTTCACGTGATGCAAGCACAACCGCATCCATTTATTTCAAAAACAACCTGACGCCTGCGGGGTTCGGTTATGGTACAAACCAGGCAGGCAGTGGGCAGGGTGGACTCGGCGGGACCGCTACGGACTGGAACGTTATCAGTATTGTGTTTACTGATGCGTCCAACGCGCACATCCGACTCAACGGAGGGGCGGCGGTTGACTTTGACCCGTCGGACACGTATTCAACCCAGAACGGTATTCAGATCGGCAATTCGTATTTACAGGGACACGTCAAGGCTGTGCTAAAGTGTTCGGCGGCTTTGGCAGATACGCCGCGTGCGGCGGTGGAGGCGTATTTTGCGGCGTTGGTCGCAAACCCTACTTAGCGGGCGCGCTGACGCTTGACGAAAGTTGGCGGGAGAGCAATCCGCCGAATCTGTTTTCACTTGAGCCACACCCATCTGTTACAAACCCGGTCATTGATAAAACATTTGTGACGGATGTAGCGAATATATACCTGGTGGCAGACCCGTTTGTTATTTACGATGATGACAATGAGGAATACGTCCTGTATTTTGAAGCGCAATACGATGACGGAGAAACACTTAATGTTGGAGTTGGCAACGTGACGGGATACGCGACCTCCCCCGATGGATTGACGTGGACATATCAGGGACAGGTGACTGGCATTCCAGAAGGCAATTACAACGCGGCGTTCCGCGTCAATCATGCGGGCGGACATGACTGGTTCATGATTCCGCACGAGGACGGGATTACCAGAATCTATATGTGTACTGTTTTCCCGCATACATGGGACCTTGTAAAAACCTTGATTACCACGCCCCCCGCACGGGATGCGACAATATTCCAGTATGGGGGATATTGGTACATCTATTATGGCGGGGAGGGTTCAACTCCATTGTATCTATTCGTGACCGATGACTTGTTATACGGGACATTTACGGCGCATCCGTCCAGTCCGTTGCAAACAGGTTCTGACAAGTGCAGACCCGGCGGGCGTCCTATCATCCGTTCAGACAGCGTGGATATATTCATCCAGAAAAATGATGTCACGTATGGGCAGAGGGTAAGAGTGTATCGGTTGACAAACCTGACCCCGACCACCTGCACCATCACGGAACTGGAAACCTCCCCGCTGTTGTCAGAATCGGGTGTTGCCGAATCTTGGAACAAAGACGGGATGCACAATCTTGACCGAGTAAACGCTTCGCTCTCCCTTGTGGATGGCAAAATCCTGGACGGGAGCGGGAACGATGTCTGGGCGATTGGAATATATAGGGATGTGCCATGAACGATAACCTCGACTATGC
>CAZEOE010000129.1:0-2070 GCA_964513665.1 Candidatus Woesearchaeota archaeon
TATAATTTACTTGCATAGAATTTATAAACGATGGATTTTTTTATGCGTGATGAACAAGAAATTGGTTGGGATATTTTTTATCCTTGTATTGGTCGTTGTTGGTATGTATGCATGGAACAGTTACACTCCGGACGGGACTAGCAGTGTCGCTAAGATAACTTCGAACACGATTGCAACATCAGAGGAATCTGAATTGAGAAGGAAGGCTATTGATGTTGGCGCAAGCAAATTTGAATTTGAAGGTTTTTCTGTGGCAAAATCTCATGTTGGGACTTTTGACTCATGGAGTGGTGAGATTTCGTTGTCTGGGGAGAGTATATCTGGAGTTGAGGTTTTGATAGATGCCTCCTCTGTTAACACAGGAATAGAGAAGCTGGATTCTCATTTGAAAAGCGATGATTTTTTTGAAATTGCTAATTATCCCGAGATAAAGTTCAGTTCGAGTTCTTTGACTGATGACACAATCTCTGGAGTTCTTGAATTTAGAGGGGTAAGCAAAAACATAGAATTTCCTGCAAAAATTGAGGGTAATAAACTATCTGCGGATTTTCTTCTTGATACTACTCCTTTCAATATGAAGTACGCTGGAGTAAACAAAGAAGTCAGAATAGCCTTTGACATTGTCGCGTAGAAAATTTGGCAACATAGTTTATTGTTTAGTTGAGTTTCATAGAATTTATAAGTGCTTGACTTTTGTGTGAGGGGATGAAGAAAACGACAGTGATAATCTTGTTTGCTATTATTATAGTTAGTCTTGTTTGGATGGTTGTGATGAAAAATGGAAACCAGCAGACTACTTCTAACGTGAATAGAAACAGTAGTGTGACCTTGCCTGTTAATGAATCTAAGGCCTCTGTTGAAAATGTAGGAAGTGCGCAGAGCGGGTCTGAGAGTGGATCAGTTGGATTGGATGTTTTAAAAACACATAATAAACAAGAAGATTGCTGGATAGGATTTGAGGGAAAAGTATATGATATTAGTTTATGGTTGCCAAGACATCCTGGAAGCGCTGGAGCGATCGCGCCTTATTGTGGGACTTCTGGAGAATTTGAGAAGGCGTTTGTTGATAAACACGGGAGATCACAGGTTGAGAAATTAATTGAGGAGGGTGTCTTTAAAGGCGAACTTAAATAATGGAAAAAGTCACAAAATACTCTCCTGCCTTGTTGAGAACTGCAATCGCGATAGTATTTCTGTGGTTTGGATTTTCCCAATTGAAAAATCCTGATCAGTGGACAAGAATGGTTCCAGAATATGCTACATCGATTCTACCGTTTTCTGTTAAAAATTTAATATATTTGCATGGAATATTTGAAATTGTTCTTGCTACCCTTTTAGTTCTTGGACTTTATACAAGACTAGCTTCTTTTTTGCTTGCTCTTAATCTGGCTCATATAACTTTTATTGTTGGCTATGGTCCAACCGGCGCAAGAGATCTCGCACTTGCCTTGGCTACTTTTTCAATATTTTTGCATGGGGCTGATGAGTTCTGTCTTGATAAACATCTATTTAAAAAGAAAGTTGCTTCTGATGTGAATGAGTGAAGAAAAAACTATATGTCCGAATAGCTTAGTTGAGTGGAGAGAGTGGCTTCTTAGAAATCATAAAAGTGAGCGCAGAGTTGGAGTTATTTGTTATAAGAAACATACTGGAAAACCTGTGATGAGTCATAGAGATCTCATGGAGGAGGCTATATGTTTTGGATGGATAGACACGACTATAAAAAGAATTGATGAAGATAAATATTTACGAAATTTCGCAAAGAGGAATGATAAGAGCAAGTGGAGTGATGCTACCTTAGGATATGCTAAAAGATTGATTAAAGAAAAAAGGATGAGTCCTGCCGGACTTGTAGCATATAAACATGGATTGAAGAGACCGACTCATGATCATGGAATTCCAAAAAACCCTGAACCTCCTGCAGATCTTCTTGAGGCTTTGTCTGTGGATAAAAAACTAGAGGAGAAGTTTGAGAACTTGGCTCCGTCTTATAGGAGAATGCATTTAAGGTGGCTTGCAAGAGCTAAGAGATCTGAAACGAGAGATAAAAGAATAAAGAGCTTGATTGAA
>CAZEOE010000130.1:0-2054 GCA_964513665.1 Candidatus Woesearchaeota archaeon
TCATACAGGCTTATTAAAAAAAATCAGAGCTGAGTTGGATGGTAGTCTATCCCTAAGTTACCGCTATATAAAATATATCTTGAAGTGCTGTAGCCTCCATTTGATGTATAGTCGTCCCAATTATTTCCTTTTGTCGAAAGATTCCAATAACCGAAGCCTAAATTTGATGCTTCTGACCGCACATTTGCAGGAGCGTTTCTGAAGTTGTTGGCTGAGACTATGAAATTGTAAGAACCTATTGTGTATATTCCTTTTGATAAAGATGATTCAAAATTATTTGAAATAATCATCGAGTCGTTTGAATACAACTGAAACAAACCGTCACCTGTTGAAGAAAAAGTGTTGTTAGATATAGATATATTTTTCGCTGAGTTGATAGCCAAAGCAGTTGAAAATCCGAAAAACGAATTGTTTATTATTTCTGAGTCCGTTATGTTCAAAAACTCGAGGGCTTCGCTTCCTATATCTGAAGATTCTGTCAAATTAAATAAGTTATTCTTAATAGATATTTTGCCTTGAAAGTTTGTATTGAATGAGACTCCTTGATTCCAGACATTGCCTGATAATGTTGTTGACAAAACTTTAAAGTTATTCCCTATGAATTCGCTTTTGCCTTTGGGATTTACAACGTAACCGAGTTTTTTGTAGCTTAAAAAAGTATTTTCAATTGTTGAAATGTTTGCAGAATTGCGTATGTCAAAATCTCCATTTGTACCGCCTAATGCTGCACTTGAATTCCCACCATATAAAGCATTGTTGAATAAAAGATTCACATTGTTAGAATCTATTACTTTAAACGAAGCCCTTTTCGAGCCAAGAATTTGGTTTTTTGTAATAGTTACTTTATTACTCGAACTTCTTATGTAAAAACCTATCCAGTTATTTTCTAATCTGCTGTCTTCAAATAGTATATTGTTTGCATTGCTAATGTATGCTCCATCACCAAACTTTTGAAAGTTGCAATTTTTTATAGTGATGTTAGATTTTCCAGATATTGAAATTCCTACGTATCTAGAACTTCCTTTAAATTCGCTTCCATCTCCAGTGATATTAAAATTATCACAGTCAAGTATTAAGTTGCTTGATGATATAATTAGACCTGTATTAAGACAAAGTATATTGTTAACTAATATAGAGTCTTCTGTTATAGGTTGATTGCATGAAGTAATAGGCATGAATTCGCTTGTAGGAGTTCTTGTGCAGTCACTTTCACACCCATCATCGCCTATTAAATTTCCATCGTCACATTCTTCTGAGCCTTCAAAGATATAGGTATCTCCACAGACATTTGTTTTACATTCTACTGTACAGGCATCGTTATTTTCTATATTTCCATCGTCGCACTGTTCTGCATACTGAGGTTCATGTACTCCATTGTTGCAGTTTGGATTTTCTGTACAGGCTCCATTTGAGCAGTAAAAACTATTTGGGCAGGGAACATTTACCATTAGAGGATCGGGGTCACATATTCCTTCCATTACTGAAGAGACTGAAGAGCAATAATCCTGAATCATTCCTGAAGGTGTCGTTATTGAGCCCCTGTTGAATACATCATCCAGATCTGAATCTGTACAATAATGTTGGCATTCATTGTTTATGCATCCCTCTTCACAGTAAGTGTAAGAAACAGCGCAACTTGAATTTCTCTTGGCTAAAGTAAACTCATCCGAACAATATTGAGTTATAGTGCATTGCGAAGGAAAAATCTCATTCGGATATCTTGTTCTTGTGCTTGGATTCGAGCCTTCAACACCCGCATAAATTGGATTTGAATAACTTGAAGCAACTGGGGAAAGGTTTATTTGAGGGATGTAGAAGAAAAAAGATACTAGGAAAATGTCTAAGGCTGTCAAAGCGATTATTATAGTATACACTTCTCTTTTTGATAACACAATTTTTTATGTCTTAATGTTATTTAAATATGACGATATTTATAGGATAATTTTAGAGGAGGGTCTTCCAAACGCATCCATCTCTCCTGCATATTAGTGTCTCTCCTTTTTTCTCTTGTATAGGAGAACTGCTAGAGAAAATAGAATTATGAGAAAGATTGA
>CAZEOE010000131.1:0-2053 GCA_964513665.1 Candidatus Woesearchaeota archaeon
CGTACTTGCATGGGGTGCAAGGGGTCGGGAGTTCGAATCTCCCCACCCCGACCAAAATTCTGCTTTTCAGCAATAAAAAAACCAGCCTTGGCTGGTTTTTTATTGGCATCACTTCAGGTTTACCTGTTCATGTCATTGCTGTAGTTGTTTAAGACCAGATTTGCTCTTGGGGTTGCCGACCCATAGCGGATGTGGGGCGTATGCAGGGTTGATCAGGCTTTTTGCCGGATCGAAATGGTCATGGCTGATGCCGACCAGGTCCGACCAGGTGTGGATAAAGTGTGCCAGGCTGTAGGGACGTTGCGTCAGATTGCTGAAGTCATGACCGGTGCTTTCCTGCCACGCCGGTGACATCCACATCAGTAGCGGAACCGCGTACATGGCCAGCGTCGGTTTTTCCTCATTGCGACCGAGAAAATCGTGCGGCGGCGTATCGTAGACATCTTCACCATGGTCGGCGAAATAGACCATCAGACTGCGTTCGTCCTTCTCTTTCAGAGTTTCAAGTAGCGTGGTGACGACGTAATCGTTATAAAGTACGGCGTTGTCGTAAGCGTTGATGGCGCTTACCCTGTTGTCCGGAATGGCTGCCACAATACCATCTCTGTCTTCGAATCGGGCGAATTCCGGTGGGTAGCGAAAATCATATTTCATGTGCGTACCGAGCAGGTGGATGACGATGAACTTGCGCGGTGCATCGTCTGCCAGAACTTCCTGGAACGGAGCGAACACGTTGGCGTCATATTCGCGCGAATTCTGTGCACGGCTGTGGTTCATGTAGTGCTGCACGTCCATTTGTTTGGAGAAGTTGGTCAGCATGGTATTGCGTTTGCTAATGGTCTGCTGGTTGGTGATCCAGTAGGTCTTGTACCCGGCCTGTTTCATCATGTTCATTAACGATGGTTTCTTCAGGCCGAGGTCCGGATTTTCCTGATCGGCAAAGGTCAGGATCTGTTCCAGTGATTCGATAGTGAACGGACGTGGCGAAACGACCTTGTCGAACACGGTCAGTTGCTCGCGCATGGCGTCGAGTCGTGGCGTGGTCGTGCGCGCATAGCCATAGAGGCTCATGTGCTGGCGGTTGGTCGATTCGCCGATGACCAGGACCAGTGTCGCCGGCAGTTGCGCATCGCGATCCTGCAGATTGGCGAGCGGCGCCAGTTTGCTGTTCTGCTCCAGCAGAGACTGCATGCTGGCGAGTTGCTTGCGATACTGCAAATAACCGATCACCATCTGCCATGGCTCGGCCGGTTCCATGCGGCGCTGCAGTTTGTCCACCACTTCCGGCCATGGCTCCTGCTTGATGACGCTTTCCTTGAAAATGGGAAAGAAGAACAGAAAAGTGAGAATCAACAGGCTACCGGCGATGGCTGCGCGCGTCGATAGCGTGGGGACTTCGACGCGCTGCCAGAGCCACCAGGCGACTAGGCTATGAGCAGCGAGCACGGCCAGCATCCACCATTTGAAATACTGCGCGATGTATTCGGACGATTCCGCCGGGTTGGACTCGAACATGATGAACAGCACGCTTTGCGAGAATTCCTGTCCGTAGATGCAGAAATAACCCAGACTGATGAGTGAAGTGGCCCATAGTACCAGGCCGATCAGACCGGCGATGAGCTTGGCCCGGTGTGGCATCAGCATGATTGGGATCAGCCAAAGCAGACTCATGTATACGGCTTGGCGGAAGCCGACAAAGATGGTGGTTCCGCTGATTTGCAGCAGAAAATGAGTGACGCCCGAAAAATAGAAGAAGAACAGGTAGAGCTTGAACAGTTTGCCCCAGCAAACGCGCGACAGCTGATGTTGAATCAAGATGTTTCCTTAACCGATGACTTCAAAAATATACCGGCCCTGCGCAAGAAGATGCTGGCCGGCATTCGGCGATCAGAATATTCAACGAACATGAATTCAAACTGAATCGCGGTAATACCTTCCTGGTATCAGCTATGCCCCATCGGTGCTGGCTTGCCGAACAGATGTCCCTGAAAGCGCAAACAGCCGAGTTTCAACAGGGCTTCTCGTTGCGCTTCGGTTTCTACGCCTTCCGCCA
>CAZEOE010000132.1:0-2048 GCA_964513665.1 Candidatus Woesearchaeota archaeon
TAACAGCAGACTGAAAAGTATTATTACTTACAACGCTAAAGTCAGAATTCTCATAATAAACTCCGTACCCAAAATCACTTATTCCTCTGAAATTCTTAGTCGTTGCTCCGTAAACTCCAGTAGCGTAAACTCCGTAGTCTCCCGAGCCTCCGTCACCACTAAGATAATATCCGTTACCGTTTAATGTAACGTCGTTAGCAGTTATCGTAAAACAAGTTCCAGTTGTAGTTATATTTTGAATTAAATTGTAAGTAGTAGATGCGTCATCAAGTGTCCCACAAGATGTCAAATCTCTTGCGTCAATTGTAAACTCCCTAGTTACAGATTCGTTATTGCTCCCCCGAGAATCTGTGATATTTGCCTTCCAGAAATATTTCCCAGCCTGTATCCTGTAAAGGTCCTTAACTTCTTTCGAAGACAAAGTCTTATTCCAAACAGAAACCTCGTCAATCGTTCCATTAAAGCTGTAAACAACACTAGATCCTACGTTGTCAAGTCCTCCAACCCACACGTTATTTGCAATGTTATCAAAAGAAAGAGTGCTACTTGAGTCAGTTATCTCTATGCCATTCACATATATCTTTCCTCCTGAAGAATTTCCTGTAACCGCTAAATGAGTCCAGTTTCCTATCGGTATACTTGGAGAAGGATAAGCAAGAACCTGACTCTGAGAGGAATCCTCAAAAACTAAACCATACATATCTCCAGCACTAGTAAGTGTATAAAAGTTCCACCCTACTGTTGGATCAGGAAATGCTCCTCCAATTCTCATCTCCCCCTTAGAAATAAGAGGTGTAAGCTCCCCAGTTCCACCATGATTAAACTTTGGCTTTATCCAAAGAGAGATACCAAAGCCCAATGTTGCATTCAAATCCAAAGAGGAATGATCAGTAATTTGAATTCTGTCATCCTCTCCCCCATCAAACTCAAACCCTCCCGCAAACTTGCCTCCAGACATATTTGGAAAAGGTCTACTTCCACTCGCCCCAGCAATAGCAGTTCCGTTGTTTAAAGCGAAATTAGAATAATCGTAAACAAAAGTCTGATTCTCTCCATAAGCTGAACGATTATCTAAATGCAAAAGTAAAACTGTATTATTCGTAGGTAAAGTTGGGTTAGCAGTCCAATTATAAACCAATTGAGAACCATTTGAAACGTTAGGTGTGTAAAACAAAAATCCATGTTTATAGAAATTCGCCGTGTTTGAAGCGTTTATCCCAAAGAAACTCACACTCATATTATCATTATCCAAATCATAAACACTCACATTCAAGCTTATATTGAAAAAATTCTCAGAAAAAGTTGTAGCATTCGCAGGTAAATTCAAAACCGTATAAGGCGTGAGATAGTTAGTATAAGTAATATTCAAGAAAGAAATGTTTGTCCCGCCATCGAACGTCCTCATAGTAATCTGATTTTGAACGTTGTTAGCTATAGATGAATTTAGCTGATCATGACCTTCCCTCATACCAAATAAAGTCATTCCAGTTTTATTTATCAAAGATAATCCAATAGAGTTTAATGTGAAGTTCACCCAAGTGTTAGCGCTCACAGAAGAGATATCTATCCTGTTTGAAATCTCAGTCGCATTTGTCAAGTTTCCTATCTGCCCATAATCTGCAGCAGCCAAAGTGCTCGTGCTTGATTGGTTTGTTGGTCCAACAAGAACTACAAAGTCCTCTCCATCATCATCTCCATTTGTAACAGCAGTAACATAGAAATGAAAAGTTGCGCTGTTAATCTCCTGATTATCTGGAATGTCTGAAGTATTTACAGGTATAAACAATCTATAAATAGTATAGCTGTTGCTTGCAGCTATAGCCTCCTGACTTCTCACGATCATAGTAGGGGTTACTGAATTGTTTATATTTCCAGTCAAACTATCATGCGCCAAATTCCAAGTACCTCCCGCACCAGTCTGATAAGCTACATTTCCATCTCCAGCACTCGCATTGAAAATATTATTGTAAGCAAGAACCGGATCTGTAATGTAATCAAACTCAATCGAGCCTCCGACAACTCTCAAATCAAATCTATCCTGCTCTCCA
>CAZEOE010000133.1:0-2002 GCA_964513665.1 Candidatus Woesearchaeota archaeon
TTATTCTCCAATATATCCGCCCTTCTGAAGACCCCAGAGATTCTTGTATATTCCGGGTTTTCTTATCAGCTCATTGTGAGGACCAATCTGAGCGATTCTACCATTATCTAAGACAACTATTCTATCTGCATTCATTATTGTGGATAACCTATGCGCTATTATTATCGCTGTTCTTCCCTCGAGAAGATTTTTTAAGTCGTTTTGAATTTCATGCTCTGTCTGTGAATCTAGAGAAGAGGTGGCTTCATCCAAGACAATTACTTTTTTGTCAGCAAGTAACGCCCTGGCAATAGATACTCTTTGCTTTTCTCCTCCTGAAAGTTTGACTCCTCTCTCCCCGACTATTGTGTTCTCCTTATATGGAAAGTTCTTAACTGTCTTATCCAGCTGGGCGAATTTAATCGCTTTCAATACTTCTGATTTTGATGCGCCTGCCCTTGAAAAAGAGACGTTATTAAATACTGTGTCGTCAAAGAGTATAGCTTCCTGTGGAACTATGCTAAGCTCGCTCCTTAAAGATTCCTGCTTAAATTCTTTTATATCTTTTCCGTCTATTAAAATAGAACCGGAGTTGACATCATACAATCTGTAAAGCAGTTTGATAAGTGTGCTTTTCCCTGAACCTGAATGCCCGACTATAGCTACTTTCTCTCCTGGACTTATTTTAAGATTAAATTCTTTTAATATTGTTTTATTTTTATATTTGAATAGAACGTTTCTAAACTCTATGCTACCATTTTTTATCTCCAAGTTTTTTGCGCCTGGAATGTCTTTTACCTCCTGCTCAATCTTTCCATATTGGAATAATTCGTGAAAGTCTATCATTGCGCGATGGTATCCTCTATAACCTTGCATAAGGCCTTGAAGATAGCCCCACATAAATGATCCATAGACTGAGTATGTGAAGGTTAGTGTTCCAAGAGTCAGATTGCCTAAGATATAATTTTTGACGCTGAAAAATACTAAAAAGAAAGCGCCTGCCCCAATTATCAGATTTTGTATGGAGCTTGTCCATCTACCATAGTTCCAATATTTCACAAATGCGTTTCGGCTATTTTCTGTCAGAAAACTGTATTTTTTCTTTATTGTCGTTTCCTTGCCGTAGTATTTTATGGAGTCTATATTCGTCATTATATCTGCTAGATTTGCTTTCTCTGTGTCTTCGATTCTGTTAAGCTCCTGGTTTTGTTTTCTCTGTATGCGTTGCATGAACAAACTAAAGCTTACGAAAACGACCCCTGTGATGAATATAACTAGTGCACTTGTTTTATCAAAGTAAATAAGGGATGCTCCAGTTATTATCATCTGGAAAGTTATCGGAAATATATTATGTATTACAAAATCAGTCATCCTTTCCATGGCTGACGAGCCTCTGTTTATTCTTGAGATTAACGAGCCTGTTTTGTGAGTTATATGGAAACTATGAGAAAGGCCGACTATATGATTGAAGAATCTTTCTTTAAGGTCTTTTATAAGATTTCCTTCAAGTTTATTCTGAAAATGACTGGTAACCCATTTAACTATTACTTTAATCAGTGTTGACACTAAGTATACAAATGCTATTGATAAGAGTATGGCTGTAAAGACTTCAAGTGTTATGTTTTTTGCTCCATATTCTGTTCCATTATCCACTATTTTTTTGAATAGAAGATTCTGAATGAGTCCTAAGGACTCGTTGATAAGGAGAAGAAATATCAGAAAGACAAATAGCCATTTGTAATTCTTAAGAAAGCTTAGATATATCTTCCAATTATATTTGAAGTCTACATTGTATTTCTCTTCTTTAGTTTTGTCTTTCATAATCTTTTTATATTAGCGAACGTTTTTATTGTATGGAGTATGATGCCGATTACATTGGCGAGTATCAAAAAAAATCCACTCTGGAAGATGTTGAGGAGATAGAAGAATCTGACTTTGAGCAGAGCGAGTAATTTTATATTTTATCATTTTAGGTGCCTCTTTGACTATAAGTCTAATAGCTATTTAAATTATGATGTGAATT
>CAZEOE010000134.1:0-1994 GCA_964513665.1 Candidatus Woesearchaeota archaeon
CTTCCGTTCACAGCCTGTAAGAACTTTATTTCTCCGTAAGTTGTGTTTCTGACTATTATCGTCCCTCCTTCTCCTGCGAATGAATAGTTTCCAATAGCCTGATCAACAAGCAAATTATCATTTATCCCTGCGTCATTGAAAAACAAATGACGAGAAGCATATGTCAATATGTTATTATTCATCAAGATATTATTATTTGGATAATTGCTCCCAACCGCATCAAAGAAAAACGCATGACTGTTAGATATCCCGCTTGAATTAACAGTGTTCCCTATAAAATTATTATATGTTGAATTAGCTTCTATATTGACACCATGATTAAAACCTGCAGTCCCTGTATATATAAAATTATAAGTTAGATTATTATTGCTAGAATTAATCAAATAGAACCCGTTATTTTGAATACCAGTTAAGATAGTCAAAGTGTTATTATTCAATGAATTAGAAGAAGAGTTTATTAAATAAATGCCTTTTTTTGCATTGCCTAATGATAATAATGAAATATTATTAGTTTCTAAATACGCAGACCTCACACCATCTAATGAAATTCCTCTTGCGTTGTCAGTGGTGACAACTATATTATTATATGACAAATTAAGACTCATAGATCCTGACCTTATATCAATGCCACGGTTTACATTGCTTATATTGGAATAAACGATTCTTCCTCCAACAACCCTCTCAAACACAACTCCTGCAGAATTAACTAGTCCATTCAAACTAATATTCAAGTTCATAAGTGAAGTATTAGAAGAATTCGAATAAACCGCAGTTCCTCCAAAAGTAGAATTATAGATAGAAAATCCTCTCCCATTGAAAGTAACATTTGAAACTGTTATATTTATGCAAGCCCTAGAAGCATCATTCGGAACAATATTCCCAATTTGATTATAAACCGTATTCGCCCTATCAAGAACTCTACACTCTCTCAAATCACTAAAGTCCCCAATCGAATAATTCGTCCAAGCAGTCACATTGAAAGTAACATTCGTCGCATTCAAAGCAGTAAAGTTATAACACTCTGCTCCACATAAACTATTATCTCTATACAAAGCAGGAATCGCATATCCTCTGTCTCCAATTCCATAAAGAGTTATATTTGCACTCCTATTTAATCCAACATTTAAGTCACTCCTAACGCTCACGGAATTATTTAATATCATTACATCCCTTGTCAAATTCGTACCGCTTCCGTTCACAGCCTGTAAGAACTTTATTTCTCCATAAGTTGTGTTTCTGAAAATTATCGTCCCTCCTTCTCCTGCGAATGAATAATTGCCTATCAATAAAGGATTTTCAATTATAGTACCATTATAATATTCAAGCCCTACTAAATCAGGGTAAGAGCTACTTGTATTTATAAAATGAATATTTCGCAAAGTTGTGTTCTCAACCTTTGAAAGAGTAAAAGCCTCTTGTAACGTATTGTTAAATAACAAATCAGAAAATACGTTATGTCTTGAGTTAGTATCAATGTAAACACCCAAGGTATTTAGGTAAAACGTATTGTTTTGTAGACTATTATAATTAGAACTTTGAGTAAGAAACACACCCACTAAGCTATCAGATATAAAATTATTTGATATTGTAGTTTTATTTGTTCTATCCAAATATATTGCGTTAGAAGAAATATTTTGAATGGTGTTATTAACGATAAAATTATTCAGTCCTAAATAACCATAAACCCCATATGTACTGCAAAGAGAAAAAGTATTATTGCTTATAGTGAAGTTACTTACCCTATTGTTGAGGTTTACACATGTATTAAACTTTCTTAAAACTAAATTCTTAATATTTCCGAGCGAGTATAAAGAATCGACAACCACTCCGTCTGCACTTGATAAATCTCCCTCAACAACATGCCCTTGTCCATCCAGCGTAACATTATTAGCAGTAATAGTAAAGCAAGTTCCGGAAGTTGAAATATCATTAACAACTCTATAAACAACATTAGGCACATCCAAAACCGCGCACGAAGTTAAATTCAAATTCTT
>CAZEOE010000135.1:0-1986 GCA_964513665.1 Candidatus Woesearchaeota archaeon
CTCATGGCACTTAGCCAGTCGCCTGTGTATTCGTTTGTCAGAATAAGGTCGTCTATCTTTTCAGGGGTCATAAGAAACCGCGCACCGATTTTCTTTGCGAATGTCCACGCTTTAGCTTCTGCTCCAGGGTCAGGCACTACAATGACCTTGCGCCCCTTCAACTGCTCCAGCGGCAGTTTGTCAAACGCATCCTGTCCCGGTACTCCGATGAATTGCCAGCCCTCATCAGGGCTTATCGTTGCCATCACCATTGATTTGATCTCGCCTTCCACGATCCATGTCAGGTCGCCTCGCCACCCTACATCGGGAAAGGCGATAAATGGTGGAAATGCGCCGAGACCTTCGCGCTCAGGGCGGTATTTGTCGTTTGGTTTTGGTGGGTTTATCAGGCGGTGCTTGATGTTCAATAATTCATAGTTCGTATCAACAATCGGAATGGTCAGGGTGGGCGTGTGGTATTCCTGTCCCTTGAAACGGATGGCTCTGTCGTCACAAGAGCCGAGCGTCCATAAGCCCTGATAACACTCATCAATGCCGCGCTTCACCCACTCGATCCGCGCCCATTCCTTCATCGTTTCGTGATATTGGATGTGCCGCTTGGCTTCTTGCAGGGCTTCGCGGGCGGCTTTGGCTTCGGCGATGTCCTGTTCGAGTTGCGCCTTCATCCGTTCTGCGCGAAGGATTGCCAGTCTCAAAACTTCGTCGGGGTCGGCTTGGGTGTCGGCTCCAAGAAACTCACAGGCTCGCTTGAAGTCCAGCCCTTTCCACTTCTCCACGAACGAAATGGCATCCCCGCCGCCGCAGTCGCCTGAAAAGCATTTCCACAACTGCCTGCCGTCTTTTTCGTAGATGGCAAACCCAGTTTCGTTTTCGCCTCCGTGAAGAGGGCAGGCACATCGGAAATGCCCGTATGCTTTTTCGGGATTTCCGCCAGCCTTGTTTACCAAATCCACAAGGTCGGTCTTTTGCAGAATTGCATCAACGTTTATCATTCTTCTGATCCTTTCTCCCTTCGAAGGTTGAAATTCTTGATTTCCACTTCATCAAGTTTGTTGTACTCAGGCGCGAAATTAACCCACGCCTTGAAGTTTTCCGGTCCCATCTTCCGTTTGAGTACCGTAACCACCATCTGCTTGTGTCCCTCGACGGCTATTCCGTCGAAGTCCTCGCCTTTGGTCTTGTAATGACTGGGGCGGCAGAGGCTTATCATTCCATCGGATTGCTGCTCGATGCCGCTTGTCCATTGCCCGTCATCCATCTGCGGGATCGGCACTTCTCTCTGGTCCACTTCGCGGCGGGCTTGCACTCCAAGGATCATGCGGGTTGCAAAGTCGCCTGTCATATCCTTCAAGGCGTTCACAAGGTCGCCGTAAAACTGAACCCAATCCGCGCCATTACTTCGGAAGCGTTGCAGGTAATCCACAAAGACCGAATCGACTTGCTGCACAACATCTTCGCCCTGCCATTTCTCAACCGCGTTCAGGGCTTCGTAGAGCGTTTTTTCCGTTATCTTCACCTTGTCTCTTCGGCGGGCATTGGATTTTCCAGCGAACCAAAGGGGGGTGGTATGAAGTCGGCGTAATGATTTTGTGACTGGTTGCCAGTCCGGGATCTGTGCGCTTGCAATATCCGAAGCAGAGATACCTTCCTCGGCGGCAACGTGAAACAGCCGCAATTCCTCGACCATCTGCTCCATCGTCAGGTATAGAACAACCGCGTTATTGTTCGGGCGTCGGGCTAAATCCCTTGCGCGTTCCCGCGCCCAACGAAGCATGAAACCTGTCTTGCCGTTGCCGGGTCTGCCAAGCACCGTGATAAGTTCCCCGCGCTTGACAGGCATAAACCCCTTGCGGTCTTTTGCGCTGTACTCCATGTTCTTGATGTACAGCGGCATCCCGTCGCCGTCGTTGCTCTTGATCTCCTCGATGTACCGTTCGGTGGCATTCGAGGCTTCTATGGGGGTGAATATCAATCGGCTCATATGTC
>CAZEOE010000136.1:0-1963 GCA_964513665.1 Candidatus Woesearchaeota archaeon
TTTACTTTTCTTGGGAAATCGTCTTCTGGAGGGAGTTCTTTCATATATCCTTGATTTGAAGAATCACCATAAGGCATTCTTGTTTCTAGAAATGAAGCCGGCGTTCTATATATTTCATCTTCTGGATTTGCATAATTTATTCTGTAATTTTGTGAATAATGCGTGACATTTTTGATAAAAGCGAGTATTTAAATATGGCTTTTTTTAGGACTTTTAATGGAAATAGTAAGATATGATAAGGGCGGACCACATACGGGATTATTCAGAGATATCGGAGTTGTAAACTTTGAAGTCAGAGAAGAGGGTTCTGGGATGGAGTTTTGCCTTGGTTTCAGGTTTAAAGGAGGAAATTCTAGAGATCCATCTAACTATGAATATGATCACGCTAATGATTTTTCTAATGGTGATGCAAGGATAGTTCTAGGGGAAGAGCTTGATAAAGTAATGAAGAGAAACAAAACAAGTTTAGGTGAATTACTCAAATCGTATTTGACTATTTTCTAATCACAAAAATTAAAAGGAAGTTCTAATTGTTAAATTTATGAATTTGAGAAAGGTTTTTGAGAATATTTATGAAATTGAGAAGACGGGGCACATGAATGTTCCTGGAGCTATATTTGCTTCCGAGAAACTCTGTAATGATATTGTCAGTGAGGGAAAGACTGTTGAACAGATACGAAATGTGGCTTGTTTGCCTGGAATAGTTGGAAAGTCTCTTGCTATGCCTGATGCTCATATGGGGTATGGTTTTTGTGTAGGGGGAGTCGCGGCGTTTGACATGGAAGAGGGCATAATTTCTCCTGGCGGAATAGGCTTCGATATAAATTGCGGAGTAAGACTTCTTGCTTTGGACATAAGCAAAGAAGATTTTATTTTTAAGAGAGAGGCCGTTTTATCTGAACTGTTTAAGAGCATCCCTTCAGGAGTGGGGAAGATATCTGAGTTTAGGCTTTCGGAGAAAGAATTTAATGAGGTCTTGGACAATGGACTAAAATGGGCTGTTGGTAAGGGATATGCTTTGAAGGAAGATGTTTTGAAAATTGAGGACGAGGGTTGTCTTGAGGGAGCGGATTCTTCAAAAGTGTCGCAAAGGGCTAAAGGCAGGGGTAGAAACCAATTAGGAACTTTGGGTGCGGGAAATCACTTTCTCGAAATACAGGAAGTGGAGAAAATTTTTGATTCTTCTAGTGCGAAGGTTTTTGGGCTGAAAAAAGAAAGTCAGATAGTTATCATGATACATACAGGAAGCAGAGGTCTTGGACATCAGGTTGCTTCTGATTACATGGTTAAAATGGAAAAGGCTTACGGTTTTAAAGATCTTCCTGATAGACAGCTTATATGCGCTCCTTTGAAATCTGATTTAGCTAAGGATTATATTTGCGCGATGCGGGCGGCTGCGAACTTTGCGTTTGTGAACAGACAAATTATAACTTATCAGATAAGGAACTGCTTCAAGAAATATTTCCCAAGGGCTAAAGTATCTTTAGTTTATGATATTGCTCACAATATAGCTAAATTTGAGGATTTTGATATCGATGGGAAGAAGAAAACTTTATGTGTGCATAGAAAGGGAGCAACAAGGTCTTTTGGACCAGGCAGAAAGGAGATATGCGAAGAGTATAGAAAAACTGGTTGTCCTATTCTGATACCTGGAAGCATGGGCACTTACTCTTATGTGCTTGTTGGAACTGAAAAGGCGAGAGAAATTTCGTTTGCTTCTACTGCTCATGGTGCTGGAAGGGCACTTTCTAGAACTTCTGCTAAGAGAGACTTGACTATAGAGGGTGTGAAAAAAACACTTGAGGACAAGGATATAATCATAAAGGCTGGATCTGAAAAAGGGATTGTTGAAGAAGCTCCAGAGGCATACAAGGATGTTGATGAAGTGGTCAGAGTGTCTCATGAACTTGGAATTGGGAAGTTAGTTGCAAGATTGAAACCTTTAGGAGTTGTGAAAGGTTAA
>CAZEOE010000137.1:0-1954 GCA_964513665.1 Candidatus Woesearchaeota archaeon
TAAATAGAAATATGTCATTATTTTGATGTAATAGCATATTATAAAATACTCTAAGAACATCATAATTCTATGCGAAAAGAGAAAAGAAAGGTAAGGACGATTGTCTTGAATTCAGTCAGACTCATACTTTTATTCGCCTTTATTACTGCTTTTTTAAATAATAGGAAGCTTATATTGCTTGTTTCAGGGATAGCATTTTTGGCTACATACCTTCCTGAGATAATAAAAAGATTTTTTGGGATTGAAGTTCCTGCAGGATTTGAGATAATAGTAATTCTCTTTATATATGGTTTATTTTTCTTTGGAGAAGTTCAGGGCATATATTCTGAATTTTGGTGGTGGAATTATTTTTTGAAAATAATTGCAGGAATTGCATTGGGTTTTGTTGGACTTTCAGTGCTATATGCGCTGTATAAAGACAGGAAATTATCAGGAACGCCTATGATTGTCGCCACATACTCATTTTGTTTTGCTCTTGCTGTCGGAACACTATGGGAAATATTTGAATTTTCACTCGACCAGCTGTTTAGTTTTAATCTGCAACACGGCAGTCTTGGAGATACAATGCTCGACCTCATTTTTATAGCATTGGGAGCATTCAGTGTTTCATCTATAGGATACAGATATATAATTCAGGGCAGGGTAGATTTCATAAGCAAATTGATAACTAACTTTATAGATAAAAATCCCAAGATCTTTGGTAAGGAAGAAAACCATTATGAGAAATTAAAAAAAATGATCTCTAGAGGAGAGCATAACGAACTAGAATTCAAGTCTACTTTGAGAAAGAACTTACATACTAACCAGCTTGATAAGAAAGTTGAACATTCTGTGCTTAGAACCATAAATGCATATCTTAATTCAAACGGCGGGACTCTTCTTGTGGGCGTTTCTGACAAGGGAGAGTTACTCGGGTTGGATAACGATGAATTTCCTAGCAGAGATAGACTTTATCTTTATTTTACTACAATGATAAGGGATTATATCGGTCCTGAATTTCTGCCATTTATTAAATTTGACCTTGTTGAAGCCGAAGGAAAACAGGTTTTGAAAATAGAATGTGTAAAGTCAAATAAGCCTGTTTTTCTTAAAAACAATAATCAGGAAGAATTTTATGTTAGAAATGGTCCTGCGACAAATGCTCTTTCCGGAAGCTCACTTGTCGATTATATAAGACATAATTTTGAGAGAGTCTAATAGTTTCTTACTTCCCATATAATTGTGTTTCTTCCTGGAATATTTCCTACCGAAATGTCGTAAGAACTAAATTCTATTACATCGTTTGGGAATTGCTCAAACAAATCTTCCAGATCGCAAAAACTTTCAGGACTAAAACTGTATTTTATTAATTGAAGAGCGTTTGCACAATGTGAGTGTCTTTCTTCCTCGTTAAAAGCAAGATTCATAGGTTTTTTTACTGTCGTATAATATAAGTATAAACCTTCTACAGATCTCATTAATTCTCCTTGTAAAATAAGATTATTGTCCGGCATAGACTGATTAAAGGATATATCTTTTTCTAACAACCCTCTTTCTGTCCTCCATTTGTCGATATGTTCAGGAATTTCAGAAATGTCTAAGTTGAAAAGGGTCCCACTTCTAGATATTCCTTTCCTTGAACGCATACATACTTTTCCGTTCCATCCGCTTTCACATATTTCTTGGTATGATCTCCATGTTAAGGGCTTGTTTCCAAACAGACCAAGATCGTAGAATGCATAACTTTCTCTCTTTGTAAGTATAGTTGGAGGTGTTCTTGATCTAACTCTTGAAATTAAATCATGATTTTCTGACATAAAAAAACATTTTTACTAATCTTTATAAATATCTGTTTGTTCAAGGTACCATGTTGAAAAATGTCACATTAAGAACTGTTCTTTTTTATGTCAAGATTGCTTGTGCAGAAAACCATGCACTTTAGTGCATGGATGAATGCAATCTTGAGCACAAGAGA
>CAZEOE010000138.1:0-1901 GCA_964513665.1 Candidatus Woesearchaeota archaeon
TCGATAATTGTAAAAACTTAGAGGTAAATGTATGTTTGAGAATATCTTTAATTTGATAAATTGGTTTTGGAAAGATATATATATGATTTATTATTTTAAATGGTAGGTGATTATATGCTCAAAAAAAGAGGCTTGGGATTAGTTTTGTTGCTTTGTTTATTGCCATTGGTATCAGCTGGTGTGTTAGAAGATATATTTCCGTTTCTTTCTCCGGGAGGGAAGGAGCTCAAGATAATAGTTAGAGATTCTGCCGATGAGAGTGGGATCATAGGGGCGGATGTGAAGATAAAGTTTGAAGATACTGGGCAATTGCTTTATTCTACAAAGACCTTGGATAATGGTTATACTCCTTCGCTAACGTTGCAGACAGGAAGGAGATATAAAGCAGAGGCGAGTAAATATGGATACAATGCTAGGACATATTCTTTTGATGTGAATGATAATACTTTTAATCAGGTTATGAAGTTAACGCGCTCGACTTCTACAAATACTGGTGTTTCTGCTACGAGGCAGGTTAAAGTCACAATAAAAGATTCTCAGAGCGGTTCTGGAATATCTGGGGCGACGGTTGATTTTTATGAAGGGGCGGATCTTAAGATAAGGACAAACACTGATTCTCAGGGAGTGGCTTTTGCAAATTTGGAAGTGGGGAAAACATATTCTGTAGCTGGAGAGAGGAGCGATTACTCTAGAGCTAGTAAAGGATTAGGTGAAATTGTTTCTGGAGCTGGAACGCAGGATAAAGGTGTTCTTTATTTGATTAAAAAAGAAACTTCTGTTGGAACCCCTAGTGCTCCTTCTCAAACAAACCAAAATGTAATGTTCATAATACTTGGATCTGGAAATACTAGAGTTCCTAACGCGAGAGTGGAAGTGTATGAAGGGTACTCTGCTTTGGGTGCGAAAGTGGCTGAAGTTGGCTCTGATGCTAATGGAAACACTGGGACAATCCAATTAGTTTCCGGAAGAGCTTACTATGTAAAGGTAAGCCCTCAACAAGGATATGTAGTTACTGACAAACAAATATCGGTTCCTTCTCTTTCAGGAGGAACTCATGTAGAGACTATAACTTTGAATGTTAATCCTAATCCTCCTACAAGTCAGACAGGCAATACTCCTACTAGCGGTCAACCAGATTCGCCTATAACTTCATCTCTTGGAACTAATTATAAGGTTAAGATTTTAGCTCCTTCTGGAAGTGTGCTGGCTTCTAATATCGCGAATATACCTGTAGAGGTTTATGAAGGAGATGTGCTCAGATACTCCTTGTTAACAGATTCTCAGGGATACACTAATGTTTTTTCTCTGCATCAGGGACTTGATTATGTTGTTAAGGCGAGATATGGAGAGAGTGAAATGAGCAAGACAATAACAAACGTCCCTCAGAGTGTATATCCTATAGTTGTTGAGCTAAGTATTTCGGGGAGCGTTGTTGAAAATGGGCAAGTTATTTGTGAAGATAATGATGCAAATGAAAACGTAGACACTTTTGGAGTTTGTATTCCTTCAAATGGTGAGAGAAAAGAGGATAGATGTGAAAATGGTAATTTAATTCAGTATAGTTGTTTGCCGAGTGGAGCGTGTTCAAGACAGCAACCTGTTGAGTGTCCTGAAGGGAAAATGTGCTTAAATGGGGCGTGTGTTGAAACGGATGAAGATTCTGAGGGGACGCCTTTGGTTTCTGGAAACAAGTGTTCGAGAGAGAAATTTAAACGAGGATATTTTGATGATGCTGTGACTCCGAATCAGCTGTGTAAAATACGCTTTGGCGAGGAGTATAGTTGCGACTCGAGTAATGAGCCTCTTTGTCTTCCAGGGTGGTGGAAATTGTTTAAAATTGGATGTTTGAATGCGCAGTGTGATAAACCTATAAAGGGCAGTGTAAATATTTATGTAACGTG
>CAZEOE010000139.1:0-1897 GCA_964513665.1 Candidatus Woesearchaeota archaeon
GTGTCTTTGCTGAGAATGGTTCTGGAAGAAGTGAGGGAAATGAGTCTGATGATGATTCTGATGATGAAAATGATGATGATTCTGATGATGATGAAAATGATGAGGATTCTGATGATGAAAATGATGAGGATTCTGATGATGAAAATGATGAGGATTCTGATGATGAAAATGATGTGGTGAATTATGCTAAGGGGGAGGAGAAATTTAAAGACGCTAATGGATTTGAGATAAAGAAAAAATATGAGGTTGAGACAAAAATTGTGAATGGAAAAGAGGTTTCTTATGTTAAGTATGAGTCTGAGATTAAGGGAAGAAAGGGAGTCGAAGCAGAGATTAAACTTGAGGCTGAGGGAGATTCGGAGCAGGAAATATTAAAGGCTGTTCTATCTAATGGTGAGAGGAAGGAGATAAAGATTATGCCTGAACAGGTAGCGGATAGGGCTCTGCAGGCTCTTAAGACGAATGAATTTGAGATAAGGATAAGAGAGAAGGAGCATAAGAATGTGCCTAGGGTCGTTTATCTTATAGAGTCAAATAAAAGTGGAAGATTTTTGGGAGTTTTCAAATTACGCATGAAGGTTGAGGGTGAGATTGATGCCGAGACGGGCGAATTCATAGGAATTTCTAAACCTTGGTGGGCCTTCCTTGTTTCTGGAGAGGACAGCGATCAGACTGATGAGGATTCTGAGGAAAAACTTGAGGTAAAGGCTAAAATATCTGGAAATGAAACTGAAGCTGAAATTTCTCTAGAGTTTGAAACTGCTGAAGAAAATCTAAGCTCCATTGTTCAGGATATAGACTCGAGACTCTCTATTTCGGAGGAAGAGCTTCAGGAGATAATAGAATTTGAGGACGAGTCTGATGAGTTTGTGGAGAAGGCTAAGCTGGAAGTGAAAGATTCGGGAGAAGTAAGAGAAGTTAAATTTGAGTATAGATATATTATAAGTAGTTCGGATGAGCAGGAAATTTATTCTAATATAATTGAGAGAATGAATTCGCTTAGTTTTTCTGACCTTGAAGCAATTTTTTCAGGAGAATATACGTTTCCATAGGATTTGATTTAACATAATAGTTAAACCTCCGAATTACTATAGCGCAAAATAAATTGCAAACAAAAATCAATCATTAATTATATCCGAATCTTCTATCGTACTCTTTGTGGCTAAAGAACCATTCTAATATAATGCTGACAATTGTTGCTTTTCCTCCCTGAATTGTATAAATCAACCTCCACCCTCTCGGCAGATCATATTTCCAAATATTCTCTGCTTGATAATCTCTTTCATATTCTTTTGGAATTTGTCTTTTTGGAACTTGAATTCCACAAAATACATTCTTTTCTATGTTGTCCATTGCTTGATTAATTAATCGAAACATTTCTTTCTCCTGTTCATCTCCTTGTTCTAACTTATAAAATGCCTCTTCTAATGCTTTATCAAAGAACCTTATTACTGATGGCTTTTCCATTTTCTTCTTCCTAAGTCCATCCTCTCAAGATATGCCTGAGCCTTATCAGGATAAAATATCCAACCTATTTTGCCTTCTGAGTCAATAGAAATTTTATTAGAATATAATAAATAATCCATGATAACACAAAAAGTCTGATACATCATTTTTTTAGGCAAGTGTTCCCAAAGCTCTCGCTTCTTAAATTCCCCATCATATTCTTTGATGAATTTCTCAACCATTAATACAGTATCAAGCCGAGGAAATCTCAATATATCTTTTACAATTGTTATTTCTTCCATGTTATATCAATAGATATAACAATATTTAAATGTTTGTTTTAAAAAATTGCACAAATAATATATTAATAGTCTAATTAGAAGATAATTGAATACTATTTTATGTACTAGAAATATTCTCAGAAAATCTGTTCAATTGTCGGCGCAGTTAA
>CAZEOE010000140.1:0-1883 GCA_964513665.1 Candidatus Woesearchaeota archaeon
CAGTTTGAGGCGGGGCTCCCGCGACCGCAGCCCGCGACCAACTGGGACGAGTTCCAACTGCGTATGTCCCAACTGGCCCCCGATCTGGTCATGCCGGGTGAGGTCGGGGTGGATCCACTGGATCGCGTGGCGATTGCCCTTCGGCGCACAGCAGAAATCAATCCCAGTGCCCCGCGAGCGTGGGCCCCTGAGGCTCCCACCTTCGGAACCCTGGATGATCTCCTGTCCATGTTTGGCTACACGGGCGGGCGCAAGCCCGATGAGATTCTGGAGTGGGTCAAGAAGCCAGCGATCCAAGCCAAAGCCCGCGCACGGGGGATTGACCTCCCGAGCCAGATCCAAGCCTTCCTGACCAACCCGGGCGGGATGGCCACGGCCCAGGACCAAGAAGTCGGCCGCTTGCTGCTCAACATGCTCCGTCCCCAGGGAGGGATGCGGTAATGGCTGAACCCCTCCATCTGCAGAACATCCGGCGACAACTGGCGCTCCGCAACTTGCCTGAGACCGAGGCAGGGCTGGCCGAACTCTCTCGGGCTATCCGGGAAGAGACGGGCGCAGGGCCAGAGGACGTCACACGAATCATCTTGGGGTCTGACCCTCGGGCCTACGAGCCTGAGCGAGCCACGTTCGGCACCCGGGCCATGGAGATGCTAGGGGGGCTGAAAAACGCAGACCGCGTTGGCGGGGTGCCCCTCGGCTCGATGGGGATGGCCCTCAACATGCTCGGCGGGATGGGGAAGAACGCCTGGGACGCCCTGACCCAAGACCGCCTCGGGTCGCCCATGATGCGGCCGGTTGATGCCCTCGCAGGGGTTGTCGGGATCCACGCCCCGAACCTGATGGAAGATGTCGAGCAGGGGGCCTGGGGGGCTGCGTTGGCCGATGTGTTGCCGGCCCTCGCCATGGCGACCCCGATGCGCATCAGCGGACGAGCGGTCCCAGTCCCTGGCGTGCGTGGGGCGATGCGGGGAATGCCGCCGCTCGGGCAGACCACCGTCTCCGGCGCGATCAAAGACGCCCTCGGGGCCAGAACGGTCCAGCCCTTCCTCGACGAGGGGTTTGCGCTTCGCCCACGAGCTCGGGTCGACATCGGGCCCTTGGGGGCTGAGCAGGCAGCCACACGGCAGTTCGTTGCGGACCTTGACCGTCAGTTGACGACTCCGCGACTCCAGCCTGAGTGGGAAGCCTTTGGTGAGGCCCTGACGGACACGGCCAATCCAGGACTGGCTCGCGCGGCCCGGGGGGAACTGGACCTGACCGGCCAGTTTGGCCAGACCGCTGGCCGCTCCTCGGCCGAGGTCATGGATCAGATCCTCGCCCAAGCCCCCGGGTATGCGGACTTTGCCCGGGGTGGCCCACTTCCGCCGAATCCCTTCGCGATCTCTGACCAACTCTTGGCTGCCCAAGCCGAACGGGTAGCCCAGGGACGGATGATTGGCGAACAGGCCCTCGCCGACGCTCGGCAGCAACTTGCCTACCTCCGGCGTGCTGGGCAGGACATTGGCGAACAGACCCTCCGCAATCAGCGTCCGACCATGGGACCCAGCCCGGACATGCCCTATCTCGACTTCCTGAACCGGGAGAGCCTCCCCCCCTATCTGCAGTTCCTCGACGAACTGGCCACGACACCGGAGTCGCTCCCCGTCCGCATTCGCAAAGCCCTCCGAGGGAGATAGCCCATGCCGGGTGCGCTGAGCAAGATCCTCGATTGGCTGCAGCGGCCGAACTATGCCGTGGCTGGCGGGGCCCTCGCTGCGGCCGAAGGGGATGATCCCCTCGCTGCGGCCCTAGAGGGCCTCCGTGGCAAGCGGACCACCTTCGCGGACGTCCTTGAACAGCAAGGGATGGAGGACGGGTGGGGCCGCACGGCCCTCGGGCTCGGG
>CAZEOE010000141.1:0-1858 GCA_964513665.1 Candidatus Woesearchaeota archaeon
CGATGAAGCACTCGCGCATGAAGTTCACGAAGCAGTCGATATGCTCTGAGGGTGTGCGGACAGGGCCGTTGTTCCAGCCGCCGCTCATGGCTTTGATAGCTGCCATACACAAAAAGCGAAAATTGCCACACAGCATAAGCTAATGGCCACCGCAGCTCCGGCACCGAACAACAGGCCGTCGATGAACATGCTCATTTCGGCCCGCAAGTCCTGCCGTCATCCCACACGGACAACAGCCAGCTCCACCACACAACCACAACGAGCACGGCCCCGACAGCTACACCAGATATGAATGAGTTCACTTCATCCACCCCAGGGCTCGCCAGAGGCCGGCGCAGGCGCACTTGCGAGGTTCCGGCGTAGGTGGACTAGGCGGATCAGGCGGCGGCTCCGGTGCCGGATCAGGCGTAGGAGTTGGGTCCGGCTCTGGAGCTGGGGGCGTTGGTTCAGCATCGATATTCGCTACTTTCTGAAGTACCCAAAAGTCCGAGCCGAAACGACTGAGAAAGTCGTATGGCATGAAGAAATAGCCACCGAGTTCCGAGGTTGGCCATGATGTGCCCCATGAATTCCTGACGGTAAAAAGCTGCTTGGCCTCGTCATAGCCGACAAGCATCACTGCATGGCCGCCAAGGAAGTCGTCGCTATCCAGGAGTTCTGGCAATACGCCATCGTTCCCGATGCGGTAGAGGTTATCGAAAACCCAAAATCCCATGACCACCGGATAGCCTTCAGCCAGTGCCGACTTGACCGCGTCTAAATCAACAGGCGGATCTGGTATCCGGTAGTAAGCCAGAGCCTTGTAGTTCTCGGCCTGCGCGTACGCTTCGGCAGGCGGCTTTTCAGTGAACCTACTGGTGACATACGGCCACAGCTCGGAATGACAGCAACCCCAATTGTTGAGCGCCTTGATGCCATCCCTGAGATAGCTACCAGAGTCCTCGTTGACTGTCCCGCCCAAGACTCGACACGAGTAGTATTCAAATAGCTGGCTGTAGTCAGACCACTTGGCGTCGAGCGCATCCAGATACTCAAGAGCACCCACACAGGCGAACGCCACGCAAGAGCCTAAGTTCCCCTGGTCCTCGATAGGCGTGCAGGCTTGGCGAAGATCAACTGATGGCGGAAGTGTGTACTTGAGCGGAGCCTTGTAGACCCAATCGCGCTTGTCGGGCTTATCAGGTATCCAGCCCATACCGCGCTTAGTCACGCTCGCCCTCCTCGGCGTATGCCTGCCGGATCTCCTCGTCTAGCTCGTTTCTGGCCTGCATTGCACTTGACCAGAACAGGGATGCGAACTTGTGCACGGTCTGATCGCTGATCCCGGCCTCGCGAAAGACGACCCGGAAGTTACAGGTCTTTTCGTTGTCCCAGACGTCAAGGAAGGTGGTCATCGACGTAGCTCACGAGTAACCAGACGATGAACACCGCCACGGCGACCCAGGTGAGGACGCGCCATGTTTCTACGGAGACTTCGAGCATGCGGCGGGCACTTCGTAGTATTCGGGACACGATAGCCAGAGCGCGCAGTTCGAGGAATTGATCCGATCCAAAACACTGCGCGGGGTGGCTTTCGCCTCATCCTCGGTAAGCGTGATCGACTCCTGCTTTTGGCAGCGCGTGTCAACGGGAACCTTTACGACTTGAGTACCGCAGCCCGCGAGTAACATAAAAGTTACCAACAGAATTCGCATGGCTCATTTCCTTCGTGGCGGCGGTGTCGTCGCAAGGTCTATCGCCTCTTGGTCGGTCAGTTCGGTGACGGCACTCGCGGCTTCTCGGGCTTCGTCTGCGGCCTGTAGGGCCTCGGCCTGCTTGTCCTTCTGCTCGGCGTTGGCCTGCGCATAGCCTTCGGACT
>CAZEOE010000142.1:0-1856 GCA_964513665.1 Candidatus Woesearchaeota archaeon
GTGTAAACGAGTCGTTTTGCCACTAGACTACAGGGCCATTAGAATCTGAAATTAGCGTGCTTTTTAAAGCATTTGTTTTCAGTAAATATATCCTTTTAAATCTAAGGCGTAAACTCCTCTGTGGCGAAAAGAGAATACAAACACTTCAATCTTATTTTTGGAAACGACGCAGAGAGTTACGCTTCCCAATTATTTCAATTAGTAAGAAACCCTAATGGAATGAGGCGCCCAGATTTAATATCTTTTAATGGCTTATATGCACCAAGGCTTTCGGTAGAGGTAAAATCAGGCAAAGCCTCTAAAGGGGTTCTTGTAGACTATCAACTACATTATGCAATTACTTCAGATGAAGATTTTCTTGAGCTTTTTGATGAAGACTTATCAGACAGAAATAATTGTCTCGCAGGTTTTGAGGGTGTGCTGTCGAAAAACAGAGTTGCTTATTATTATTGTCTAATCAGCAGATCAGATAATCTTTCAGCAGGAGATATAAGGACAGAATATGATCAGATAAGGATTACATGGGGCAACAAGATTTTCGTTCCGGGCGAGTGGGTATTCAATTCCTTTGCGGTTTCTCAGGCATTACGTTCAGGAAAGGATATTTTCGAAGTAAAAAGAGAGTTGAGGGAAACTATAGCGTGGGATCTAAATAATAGAAATTATAACTACGCAGAAAGAAAAGATAACCCTCAGTCCTGGCAGAGTTTAAATGGCAAAGACATACTTGCATTTTTCTATGAAGACAAGGCCCTAACCTCAAAAAGGGGTGTTGAAAGACTAGATCTTTTAAGGAGAGCATATCCTTCAATTGACGACTTGGCTAGAGTCGAAATGTCAGGACCAAACGGAACAAAAATATACGCCTTGGTTTTGAAAAAAGATTATAGTTTATTTAATACTCAATTAAGAAGCGTAGTAAATGAAAGAGTTCCAATAATCGATGCTGTCAGCCAGGAAAGAAAAGAATCTGAGGGGCTTCTCGATAAATTGTCTTATACCGAATCATCAGGACTTTTCGAAAACGGGCAGGCTCCAAGAAGATTCTTATTATCAAATAAACTTCTGCCAGAAGATATTGGAAGAATTAAAAGATTGAAATTATGGCTCTCATCTGGGGAATCTCCTCCAGGTCGGGAAACTGTTCCAGATTTCAACGAGCCTCCAAACATAAATGACGAAGTGCCTTTCTAAGTCAACTATAAATATCAGAAATAATTAAATTTCTTATGCAATATTTAAGTCCAGAAGTAAAAGCAAGAACAGAAATACTAATTCTTGGAACCTCTCCTGGGGAGAAGTCTCTCAAGACAGGAAAATATTATCAAGATAAAAAGAACAGAATGAATCGCGTTCTTGAAGCAATTCCCTCTAACATAAGAGAAAAAATAGGTTTTTGGGATGTGTTTAATAGTTTTGAAAGTCAAAGAGCAAGCAGTAAAGATAAAGATAGAATATTTGGAAAGGTAAATGATTTCCAAAGTGAAATATTTGACAAATGCCCTAAACTAAAAAAGATAATCTTTAACGGAAAAGGTAAGAGAAGCATGAAGTTATTCTGTATTTTTGATGAAAAATATAAAAAAGAGATAGTTTCCAAGAACATTCAGACTTTCTTCCTTTCAAGTACAAGCGGAAGCAATCCTTATTTTTCCAAAGAAGAATGGATAAACACACTCAATCATAATACTTAAATAACATGATTTTTTCTATAAAAAGAGCGGTATTAGTTTAATGGTAGAACGGCTCGTTGCCAACGAACAGACGGGGGTCCGATTCCCCCATACCGCATAATTCCGCACTAAGAATACCTATAGAAAGACAGAATAAGCGGAGAGTAGAGCTATCAGAAAATA
>CAZEOE010000143.1:0-1841 GCA_964513665.1 Candidatus Woesearchaeota archaeon
ATAAAGAATAAACTTATATATCGCCTTTTATTTTTTACAATATGATATTATCAAAACTCTCAAGCAATAAAATATCAAGCGCAAGTAGCCTTGCATTCACACTATATGAAAAATCAAGACTCGGAGAGAAAAAGGAAGGAAAAGTAGAATATTCTCCCCTTGAAGCCACATATCTAATAGAATCAAAAAAAATGAAGCTCATGTCAGATAAAAAAGAACTCTCCGCAGAAGAAATAAAGAAAAAATTCTCAAGATTAGATAAAAGATTTGAAACAAAATATGCAGTATTCTCTGATTTAAGAAAAAAAGGGTATATAGTAAAAACCGCTCTCAAGTTCGGAGCCGAATTCCGAGTATATGAAAAAGGAGTGAAGCCAGGAGAAGACCATGCGCTCTGGATACTTGAATGTTTCAAAGAAAACGAAACAATAAAATGGAAAGAATTCACCTCAAAAAACAGAGTTGCCCATAGCACAAATAAAAAACTTCTTATAGCAATTGTAGATGATGAAAGCGACGTAAGCTATTACCAAAGCGATTGGGTTAAAATATAGTCAAACACGCTAAATCTTAAAAACACTTAATTCAAGCAATTCCATGGACATCTCAAAGTATATGGACGTGCGCATACACTTATTAGAAAAATTTAGAGATCTAAGGCTTCCCCAAATAGATATTCTCACTCTTCTTGCCGACAGAGATAGCTTAACACCTAGAGAGATAAGAGGAACCCTAAAACTCCCACAAAGAACGGCTCAAGACCATACAAGGCAGTTAGTTGAAGGAGGATTCATAGAAAAAAGTAATCGAGGAAAACCAACATATGCGCTTACAGAATATGGAAGAAAGAAGATTTACGGCCAAGAAACCATCCATATATAGTGTGAAAATATTTATAATCGCACAAAACCTATACAGCTATGCCAGACGCAAGCACAGCGCTTAAATTAAAAGAGAGAATTCTTGAAATAGTAAAATCAAGAGGACCAAGTCTCCCAGTACATATAAGCAATCAAGTCAATGTCGAGCCGTTATTTGTATCTGCCTTTCTTTCCGAGCTAAAAGCCGATAACAAAATATCAATAAGCAATATGAGAGTAGGAAGCTCCCCTCTCTACTATGTGCCGGGACAAGAAGCCCAACTCGAAAATTTCATCCAATACCTTAATCAAAGAGAGAAAGAAGCCCTTGAATTGATAAAAAAAGAAAAAGTTCTTCTTGACAAAGACCAGACTCCTGTAATAAGAGTCGCCCTGAGAGAAATAAAAGACTTCGCCATACCTGCAAAAATAAACATAAATGGTGAAGAAATAATACTCTGGAGACATTTCTCATTAACAGATTCCGAATTCAATGAAAAAGCAAACAAGCTCGTTTTTGGAGAAGAAATCCAAAAAACAGAAACAAAACATAAAGCCGAACATAAAATGGAATCTGAACCAAACAAAGAACCCCTTACAGAAGAAAAAGAACCCGAAGAACAAAAGGAAATCAAGCCAAAACAAAAGGCAAAAAAAGAAAAAATATACATCGAAAGTGAATTCGCAAAAAAGCTTAAATCCTATCTAAAGGAAAAAAACGCTGAAATTGTGGAAACTATTATAGAAAAAAGTAAGGAGATAGAATTGAAAGTAAAAATAAATACAATATTCGGAAATCAAGAGTTTTATCTTATTGCCAAAGACAAAAAAAAGATTCCAGACACAGACCTTGCACTTCTGCATCAAAGATCACAACAGCACAAAATGCCTGCCATTCTCAGTTCAACAGGAGATCTTAGCACAAAAGCAAAAGAATATCTTAAAGAATGGTCCAATCTATTAAGATATGAAAAGTTAAAG
>CAZEOE010000144.1:0-1833 GCA_964513665.1 Candidatus Woesearchaeota archaeon
CCCCCACATAAGAAGAGATGATTCAGGAATTCCTTATTGCGGAAACGGTCATTCAGGAAAAGATATCTCAGCAGGAAGAAAAGATGTTTGCGATGTAATTTCTCTGCAATGATATTGCCTTTCAGATAGATATACTAAATGCATTTATTTCGCAGATACGAAAGACATACGCTAATCTCTCAAAATCAGACTCATAATTGTTGAGGAAGATATTTTTTCACCTAGATTCAACCTGCTTAAAATTCCTGAAGAGCGTTCACAAATATCTCTCAATCTTTTTGCAGAATAATCTTGACCAATTTCAAGCCCAGTATGAAGTCTAAATTTATATGATTGGTTGAATTCGGCATCTTCTCTAGCTTGTTCCAAAATAAAATTTGCCATTCTAAGGTCAGGTGTTATCATTAAACTATACATGTCTCTTCCGTTTTTGTCAGATGTAATAAAGAAGTAAACAGATAACTTGCTTCTAACCATTTTCAGTAACTCCGAAATGACGAAAATAGATAGATATTTAAACATTCCCAACAAAGTTAAATTATGGTAAAATCAAGATACTTGGCTAGTTTTCTGACATTACTTGTCTTATTTATGTCTGTTTCCTCTTTAGTCTCAGCGCATCCTTATGACCATTCTGTTTACACAGAAGATTATTACCATGACGATTATTATGACAACTACTACGAAAATACCTATAGGCCATATGAACGATTTGTGCCTTATGAACATGACAGATATTATGAAAGGGAATATGTTCGTTCACACTACGAGCCTATGTATCCTGATTACATACGCATGAGACATCAAGGTTATTTTCCAACTACATATTACAGAAGTTATTACGTCATGGACTATTATCCAAGATATAGCTATAGATACTGGTGAACAAATAGATCCTAAAAGTTACTTCTATTAGAAATAATAAGAGATTACATAAAGAGTTAATGCCACAATTCCTCGTCTTGTGAAGGTTCACTTTATTCAATTTTTATTTTTTTTATTTCTTCTTTAAGTTTCGGCAAATCATTTTCTATTATATTCCACACTCTATCTAAATTTACCCCAAAATAAGCATGACTCAATACATCTCTAAATCCTGCTATATCTCTCCATGCTATTTTAGGATATTTTTCTCTAAAAGAAGAAGGTATGTTTTTAACTGCCTCACCAATTATTTCTAATTGTCTAATTATTGCACTTTGTCTTAGATTATCCGCAGAAAATTTTTCTTTATTCAAGGTTTTTGAAAATTCCTCTATATTTTTTATGCTTTTTGAAATATCTTCAATAAATAAAAAAATATCTCTCTTCATAATATTTTAATCTCCTCATCAAGTATTTTCTGCTTTATTCTTGGCTTTATAGCGCTATATTCTACCAAATCAACTTTTCTCTTTAAAGTTTCTTCTAAAACTCTAATTAATGCAATAAAACCCAATAAACTCATTTTTTTATCTTCTATGTTAACAGCTATGTCGATATCGCTGTCTTTCTTTTGCTCGCCTCTTGAATAGCTACCAAAAACTCCCGCTTTTGTTACTTTGTTTTTTTTAAGGATTGGCACTATTTTAGATTTAATTTCTTCAATCTCTTTACTTATCCTTTCTTTCTTTTTAGATAACAACTTTTTATCTGCGCTCTGTTCTTTGTTTGACAGCTCTAAACCCTGTAAGTCATATCCTAAGTAAACTCTTCTCTTTGAAATTTTCTTATTATTTCTTACAGAGACGACCCTATAATAATATTTTTTTCCATTTATATTTCTAACTTCAGTGTAGACCATGACTTTTTATGTCTACATTACTTATAAATCTATCCATGTAGACCCAAAGT
>CAZEOE010000145.1:0-1829 GCA_964513665.1 Candidatus Woesearchaeota archaeon
ACTTGTTACTTATGGCGACTATCTTGGTGCGGTAGATCACGCCAAGAAACTTGAACTGCTCCGTGGAGCCGACTGGCTTATTTGCCCAACCAGAACGCTTGAGCCATTCGGCAACGTGGCCTGCGAGGCACAGCTTTCTGGCGTTCCTGTCATCAGCACCAATTGGGGAGGCTTTACGGAGACGGTTAATCACGGTTTAACGGGATGGAGGTGCGAGACGGTAGATCAGATGGCACAGCGCCTCAATTCGCCTGTAATGCTAAACAAACGGCAAATCCGAGAGAACGCGCTGGCCAGATGGTCCCGCGAGGCCATTAAGTGGCAGTATGAGGACTATTTCAGGCGAATAGCCACCATTTGATGCTGCTAGAATCGGGCGAGCTTAGACGGCTCGCCTTTTTCATGCACATCATTCATTCTTTGCCGTCAGATACGGCTGTACGCGATGCCCTTATCAAAGAAATCAAAACGGGCTGGCAGTTGCAGAAAGAGCTTGAGCGAAAAAACGAAATTGTTGCTGCTCACCAAGCTAAAGCCCTCAAGGTCGCAGACGGCAAGAAAACGGACTTCCGGTGCCTAGCGCACTTTCCTTCGGACACGTATCACTTGCTTACACGGCGCTATGGGCGCGAGGAGATTCACAGCAAGGAGTTCCTGAAGGACTGGCAGAAGCGTTACCCGCATTTAAGCCCTAACAAGTTGTAATGCAAACAGACACATATTCCAACCTTTACACGCTGGTAAAGGGGCTTACGGGCAACACGACGTTCACGACCGAGGAAGACACGCTCATTCAGTCGTTCATCAACCGGCGCATCTTTCAAGCCTACCGCCGTAGTGTCTATTGGCCGCGTTACTTGACGCTTGGTGAGGCTAGGGCTGCCTCCGATCGGACAATCCCGTTCACCCAGTCAACCCTGGACTCAATTGACACGTTTCTGCGAATTTACAACAACGCGCCTTACGAAACAAACAGCGTAACAGAGTATGATTTTGTTGTCACGGCTGACGGGGCTCAAGTGGTTGGGGACACGGCCGATGCAACGTCGTTCTACGTCGATTACAAGAAGCGTTTGGAAGGACCGTACAACAACACCACCAACGACGACATTCCGCTGGAATTCTTCCATTATGCGGCCCATGGGGCGGTAGCCGACTTCCTGCGCTACGACAAGCAGTTGGACAAGGCCAACAGTGAGGAGCAATACGCCGAGGGGCTTCTCATGCTAGAATTAGGCAACATTCAGAACCAGCGCAACATCAACCTTGCTGGTAAACGAATCCGCACTCACGCCACGCAACAAACCCGCTATTCACGCTAGTCATGTACAACGTCCTTTATCTCGTTCCAACCCCGGGAGCCACCGATGAGCGGCTGGCTGTTAGTACCGGAGCTGTTCAACTTGCTTACGCCAACTGGAACGAGAAAACGCGGGCCATCATCCTCGACGTTCAGACGGACAACGTAATGGTGACGTTTGACGGCAGCACGCCTACGGCAACGAACGGCCACGACCTGATTGCTGGTGAGAAGTACACCTACCACCGGGAAATGGCCAAGGCAGCAAAGTTTATTCGCAAAACCAATGATGCTGTTGTTCACGCAACAGAGGTAACGTTTTAATGAACAAGGGGCTAGCAGTCATCAGCAATCAGCTTAGTAGACGACTCGGCTACGCCATTACGTCTGGTCAGCCGTTTTCTACGTCTGCCTATCTTGACCCCGGAGACCCGGCACCAGCTGAAAGCAACAACATTGTAACTGATGACGGCACGCTTTTTGTAACCGACGACGGAACCGAAATAATCTACTCTCAATGAAGAATAAG
>CAZEOE010000146.1:0-1813 GCA_964513665.1 Candidatus Woesearchaeota archaeon
TGGGTTCTCCTCAGATGGCGGGTTAGGTGAGGTCGGCCGCGAGCGAAGCACGGACGGCCTGGCGCGGGTCGATGGTGTCCACGCCGTAGAGGCAATCCAGACGCCACATGGAGTGGTCGTTGATCGCGTCGTAGGCGGGGATGACGCGGACGCTGTAGCCCTTGTAGGAGCGGCGGCCGACATCCACCGCGCCCGGCGGCTTCTCCATCGGCACCATCGTCAGCGCGAAGGCCTGCTTGCGGAAGAACAGGTTCTCCCGGTAGGAGGTCGAGGCCGCGCCGCGCCACGTCACGACGTTGTTGTCGATGTCGCCGGTGGCGAGATGACAGGTCTTGTGCGCGCCGCTCAGGATGATCGCCGGCCAGATTTTCAGCGCGGCGATGGCGCTGCCCGAAGCGGTCGCATCCTCCATGACGGTGAACATCTTGAGGTGAGCCAGCGGCTCCTTGCTCACAGGGTCCACGTCGTAGAGGTCGGCGATGGTGAAGGTGTCGCCCTTCTTGACCGTCACGGTCGCCGCCGACATGCCGTCGATGCCGATCTCGATGTAGGTCGAGTCCTTCACCGAGTTCCAGGTGAAGGTGCCGTCCACGATGGTGTCGTTGACGAGGTCGGTGCCTTCGCGCGAGCCGTAGGTATGGACCGGCGCGTTCTGCGACATGTAGGTGTCGATGTTGGCGATCATGCCGAGCGAGGCGGTGCGGTAGGCGCTGCTTGCCGCCTGCTGGATGAAGAGGCCGGTCTGGGAACCGAGCAGCGCCCAGTGGTCGGCCGGGTTCAGGACGGCAACCCGGTCGTCCTGCGGGATCGCCATCTTGTCCATCAACTCCGGCGCGAGCGCGAAGTCGGCGAAGGAGTTGATGCCGCCCGAGGGGATCGTGACGTGGTTCGGAATCTTGTAGTATTCCGACATCACGTCGCGGTCGATCTGGTTCACCAGTTGCACCATCGCCGGCTTGATCACCCGCTCGGAGAGTTCCCCGATCTGAAGGGTGAGGTCGGTGCTGGTGAACTTGAAGTCGATGCCGCGCTGGAGATCGACGGTGACGGGAATCTTGCCTTCCACAACGTCCTGAGCGGACGCGACCGCGCCAGTGCGGACGGTGAAGTCGGCCGGCCGGCGGATCGAGACGGTCTCGCCAACCTTGTACCCGTTCACGTTCTTGTCGAACTCGGACTCGTAGCCGCGATAGACCAGCCGGCCCATCACGCAGTTGTTTTCGAGGATTTGCACCGCCTCCTTGGCGATGATATCCGCGGTGAGGGTGGAGTTGCTCATGGTGTCCTTCTGGCGGGCACTGAGGCCCGCGCTGGGATAGGCGGCGTCTCACGACGCGGCCGTTGACGGGATGCAGCCCGGTCAGCCCTTTTCCCCCGCCCTGCGACGGCGGACGTATTCGTCCATCGACAGTTCGGGATCGTGGAGCGAGCGTTTCGCTCCGGGGCTCGACCGCGTGGCAACCCGCTCCATCGCCTGGGGCGCGGGAGACGGTGGCTTTGCGGCAGGCTGCTGTTGCGTGGAGGTTTGATGCTGCAACCAGTCCCGGTGAAGCAGCCGGTAGTTCTTCGGGTTCACCAGTTGGACGAGTTCGTCTCTGGTGTAGCCGAGCACTTCGACGGCGTGGCGTTCCAGTTGCTGGTCAAGCTCGGGCGTCCAGCCCTTGATGTTCTCCATCGCCCAGTCGCGGGTCTTGGCGGCGCGCTCGGCAAGTTCCTGCTGCGCTTTCGCTGACCGTTCCTGAGACTTCTGTTCCAGCGAAGCTTCAAGGTTGCTCTTGAAGTCCTTGAGCTGCTGGTAGTGCCGCCAGCCGCG
>CAZEOE010000147.1:0-1801 GCA_964513665.1 Candidatus Woesearchaeota archaeon
GGGCGGGGGCGCCGAGGCGCACGGGAAACGGCCCACGGGGCCAGCCGAACGGATCACGCATGGCTGACGGCCACCACAGACGCGAAGTTCTGCGCCTTGGCGTATACCCGGTTGGCCCCCGTTACCCCGCGCCAGTAGTCGGCCAGATAGCCGCTCAGGCCCTCGCCGTCCTCCAGCAAGAACGCCCCCGCGTCCGTCGTCGGCGCGACTGCCCCGACGGTCGCCTTCACCAGCACAGGAGCGCCCCGCACCTGAAGCGTGATGGCCGCCACGTCGGCGTCCGTCACTTGCGTCCAGCTACCCGGCACCACCGCAATGTCCGTATTCCGCGCCATGTCAGTTCCCTTCCCCGCAACCGGCATCCACCAGCCGGATCAATTTCGCACCCGTAAGAACCGAACGGTCCCCGCCATCAAGCGCCAGAGCCGCCGCATGTTCGCGCCGCGCCGCTTCAGTCCCGCCGCAGATCGCCGCGTCACTGGCTGCGCTCACGCAACCACTGACGAAGCTGAGGCAGATCATCGCCAACAGCCACTTCATCCATCTTCTCCCGCGTTTCCCGATACGCCCGCTCGGCTTGCGCCCGCGCGTCCCGCCGCCCCTGGTGCCGGCCCAAAAACAGGGCCGCGACAATAGCCGCGACCGCCGCCCCTATCGCCTCAAACAGACCCATCGGAGCCTCCCTGATCCACCAGACGCCCGATCACCCCAAGAACCAGCACGCCGACCGCCGCCGCGACCACCCCGCCATCCGGCACAACGGCTTTCAGGTCAGCGGGCAGAGCCAACCACGACCCTTGGATAGCCGCAGACGCGACCATCGCCTGAACCGAAAACCACTTCCACGCACGCCGCGCACCAGGAACCATCTTCATGTCCGCACACCTTTCACCAGTCGCAAGACTGCGGCCACCAGGGAAGTCACGACCCCGGCAGCAGGCCGCTCGTCCGAACTTCCGTCTTCCGCCGCCACAAGCGCGATCTCGAACTGCCGCGCGTAACCGGCAATCAGATCGGCCCGATCCGTGCCGTTCACCACCCGCCGCGCGTTCCGGTAGTCCCCCGGCAGGTATTCCCCGAGCTTCTTCCCGGTGAACCACCCTTCGGAACACCCTCGGACCAGAATTTGCGAAGCTACGGTCGGGTGCAGCGCCATGTCCGGGTGCCGCAGCAAGTCCAGACCCAGCGCCAGACCGGCCTTCCCGTAGTTCGCGCGGCCCGTCACCTGCACATAGCCGCGCCCCCGGTAGAGATACCCGTCGCCGTCCGCCGCAGGAGTGTTGCCCAGCGCCGCCGCCAGTTTCCCGGTGTCATACTTGTCAAAATACTTCCGTCCGCCATACTCCACAATCGGCCGCATCGTGTCTGCCGTCTCGTGTTTGGCGGTCGCCAGAAGATACGCCCGGTGCGTCACGGGCAGCGCGGCGGTCGCGGCCAGAAGCGCCTCGATCCCGTCCACTTGGCCCTGCGACAACGAACCCCCGAAAAGTGGCCGCACCGCCCCGAAGAAGACCTTGCGGTTCATGGCCGCCCCGCCTTCTCTATCGCAATCAACCGCTGCTCGATCCGGGCCATTGTCCCGGCCAGCGAACTCTCGACCAGCCGCATCCGCGCCTCGTGGTCGCGCAACTGCTCGGCGTGAACCGACGTTTGGCCCTGCACGGTCGAAAAGGCCAGCAACCCCGACACCATCAGCACAAACAAGGTCAGCACGTTCCCGAAGGAAATCCGGTTGTCGATCTCAGGCATCATTTTCCCCGTCATGGCGCCCCCAACGCATCAAATCGCCTCCCCTTCGAAG
>CAZEOE010000148.1:0-1796 GCA_964513665.1 Candidatus Woesearchaeota archaeon
TTAATTTTTCTCTATATATTTTTTGAAGTTATTTAAAATTGCCTGCCAGCCGGCTTTTTGCATTTCAATTGGATTTTCATGCTCGGCATCGAATGTTGTTTTAATATTTGTTTTTTCGCCATGAGGCTCAAACAAAGTGGTTACTCTTCTACCATCGGACATTGAGTAAGATATTTTTTTGTGTTTAATTATATCGTCATATACTCCTTCAAAGTCAAAGGCGGAGCTTCCGTCTTTCGCAGACATCCTTATTTTGAATTTTCCTCCTGTTTTTACGTTGTTTTGTGCACTTGGGCATTCCCAGTCATCAGATGCAAAGTTCCATTTTGTTATGTGTTCTGGTTTTGTCCATGAAAGCCATACCTTCTCAATAGGAGCATGAACTTTGACTTCTACTGTTATTCTCTTTGTGTTTGAAAATTTTCTTAGCTTTTCAATGTCTATTCTTTTCATATCAAGCATAACCTCCATTACCTGCTTGTTTTTGCTTAACTCTTCCATATCGGGAGTTATTAACTGCCAGGAGATGCCGAATTTGTCCTTTAGCCATCCGCAAACTTCCGCTTCTGGAACCGCTGAGAGTTTTTCGTAGAAGTAGTTTATTTCTTTCTGATCTATACATTCTATCATAAGGGAGATTCCTTCGTTGAATGTGAAATTGTGGACATTTCCTCCATCCATGGCTGAAAGCCAGGTATCTTCGAGTTTGAAATCTGAGAACATAAGATTGCCTTTTTTATTTGGTTCCTGGTCTTTTTCATAAAGGATTAGTGTGCCTAATTTTGAATTTTTGAATGTGGATAAATAGAACTTTACTGCTTCCTCTGCCTTGCCACTTTTTTCATTTGTAAAAAGAAGAGATGGAATAATTTTAGATTTTTCTTTTGTATCTGCGCAGATCAACTGCCAGGAGATGCCGAATTTATCCTGAATCCAGCCATATCTTTCACTGAAAGGGTATTTGTCCAAAGACATTAGCTCCTTGCTATTGCCCTTGGATAGTTTGTTCCAGAGATGATCTACTTCATCTTTTGTTTTGCACATTACCATAAATGAGATAGAAGGGTTTGCTTTGAAGTAAGGTCCTCCATTTAGCGCTAAAAATTCATGTCCTGCTAATTCAAAAGAGACAGTCATTGTACTTCCTATTGGTTTGTTTGATGGTGTTTCGATTGTGTATGGAACGATTGTTTTTATCTTTGAATTTGGAAATATTGAGACATAGAAATCTGAGGCTTCTTCGGCTTCATTGTCGAACCATAAACAAGGAGTTATTTTCATTTTAAAAGATATAATGACTTAATTATAAACTTGCTTATATCAAATAATTGGTTAATTTATGTTTAAAGTGCCGTTGGTATAGAGAGTCTAAGTTGAAAAATAAGCAACTTGCTAATAGTTCATCTATGGGGGCAACCGGGCCAGCAACATGGACGACGCTTTCCATTTACTAAATCGTTGCAGGCTCTTTCTATTCTCTGGATTCTGGTTTCTTGTTTTTTGGCGCTTTCTACCCAGCATATAAATTCATTGCGTGCGAGAGGAGTTATATTTTCCCAGGCAGTTAGGGCTTCAGGTATTGAGGCGAGCGTTTTCTTAAAGTCAGAAGGCATTTTGTGCATGTTTTCTTTTGATTCTTTTACCATTTGTTAGATTAGTTTTCTGAGTTAATAAATATTACAAGTGATTAAAAATGCATTTAACAAGATTTAAAAATAGAATTTGGAGAGAAAATATATGAGTCAGATTGAGATAGATGGATATGAGGCTATAATTCCTAACCAAGTTTATGGGAA
>CAZEOE010000149.1:0-1773 GCA_964513665.1 Candidatus Woesearchaeota archaeon
GTCTCCTTGTCGGGGTTAGGTTTGGTATAATCCAGTCGTCCCTTGTCGGGGACTTTGCCCCATCTGTTCGCGCAGGTGGGGCAAAGTGTTTACTCTGGCATTATTGCTGTTTGTCCCAGAGTTCCGCGTCCTGTTTGCTCTCGAAGCACATGTAAGCGCGGACGTCGTTTTCGCCACTATCGACGGGGCGGATTGCGTCAGGTGTCCAGCCATGCAGTTCACGGCAAAGTTCTTCAACATCCTGCGTGTCAATTTCAGCAGTCGGGTCACGGAAAAATACTGTTACTTTTTTCATTTCAATCTCCTTTTGTTTACAGGTACCGCGTACCTGTTTTATTTGTAGGTGTATAACTTGATGCTACACCCGTCAATGCACACCCAATTTTTACCACGCTGCATGTAAAGACCTGACTTTGTACCCTTTACCATGCCAGCATGCTTCTTTTCCAATTGCGTAGCTTTTAGATAATTTGCGATCATAACTACGCCGCCAGATAATAAGTGGTCGTTGATTTCCTTGGCTTGTTTCTTTGCAATGTGCCACTTTCCGAATCTATTGGGTTTCATTTGGTCATTTGTCATGATGTTTATCCTTTCACTCCTCACGGTCTCTCTGCTGGGAGACCCGCCCCGGTGTTCGTAGCATCGGGGCAATTTTGTTTATATCTGCATAGTTTTGACAAAATCCGGGGCGGTTAAGTCTGATTCATCAAACTTTATCATCTCAACGTCAAACCAACCTGCCTCAATAGCCTTGTTTACAATGTCATTAGCTGTGGCTTTGCTTTTTGTTTCGTGAAGTGTTTTAGTAGGGTTAAATTTGACCACCTCACCAAGGTCATTTATATCTTCAACTTCATTAAGAGCGTGTTTACCTACAATTATGTAAATCATTTTTGTTATCTCCTTTGCTTACTATGTCGCTAGTATATATACAATAGGGTTGCAGGTCAATGGGTTTTATAACATTCTTAACTAACTCTTATTTAGTGTTCTATTTTTGTTCTATTGTGCAAATCATGTGCAAATCATGGTAAAATGTGGGCATGGCACGCAATAAACCGCTAGATATAGATGACGCAACCCCAAAATATCAGGTGATAGAGCATAACGGCAAGCCTGCGAGGTTGTACGCGGACGGGTCATTGCGGGATAACAGAGGGCGATTGCTGGCTCCTGCTCCTAATGCCGCTCCACCCATTACCACCGAGCGCGTACCAGACATGATCGCCGCCCGCGAAGCCAAGCGCCGCCGCCTGTACGCCATCGGCGCACAGCGGGCAGTCCAGGACACCAGGCTGATCGAGGAGTTCGGCGCAGATGCGCACATCGTAGAGCGCGCCGTCACCATGCAGACGCTTGCCACCACGCCCGACGCGGGCAAGGTCTCGGTTATGGCGGCTGCTCATCTGGACAAGGCGCAGGGATTGATAGGCGAGAGGCAACAGATAGATGCGGGAGCCGATGCAGGAGCTATGCTAGGCGGCATATTAGCGGAGATATACGCCGCAGCGAAGCGTGCCGCAGAGCGCGAGCAGGCGATAGACGTTAGTTATGACAACGACGCAGACGCGGAGGATTAGGGGCGACACATTTGTTAATTTTCGGGGAGGAGGGCGGCATACCCCCACCCCCTGCCCCACGTTCACTGAGTATTTATATATATATTAATATCCCCCCTCGCGGGTTTTTACAGATTTTTTGTAGGAACGACCAAAAAAGAAAGGATTCCAAATGTTTCCAGACCCAGCAACAACAACCTACACCTTTCCA
>CAZEOE010000150.1:0-1753 GCA_964513665.1 Candidatus Woesearchaeota archaeon
GAAGAAATCCTGTGTGCTTAGTGCCTTCGTAGGTTCAAATCCTACTCCCCGCATCCTTTTATTTAATTCGAAGTCAAACTCTAAAATAGAGACGGCTTTCGATAATTTTAAATATCTCAAACCTTTCTAGTGTTTATGGATATTAATTTGTCAAATGAAGTAAGTTTAAGTATAGAAAATGCCTCTAGGGAGGTTGGATTGAGCAAGGAAGAAATTATCTCAAGAGCAATTAAGTTATATTTGGCTAGTTTAAAAGGGTATTTATCGTTAAAGGAAGAAATGTGTGCTTGGGAAGAGGCTGGAATTCAAGATTCTTCTGTTTGGAATGAAGAAAATCTAAAAGATGAATAAAGGTGAAGTGTGGATATACTTTAAAAAGTCAATTTATGTCGAGATATCATGCATTGCAGAGATAGATCTTCAGCATCTTACTTCATATTATTCTTTTGCTAAGAATTTGTTGATGTAAAACATAATCTTTTCTCTATGCGCTGAATTGATAGAAACTTCTTCACCATAACCTGTTGGTTTGCTTAACAAAATTCCTTCTTTCTTTAATTCTTTTGCCATGTCTTTTACTCTTCCTCTTATTTCTGGAGGAAAACCTTTTGGCAGATTATCAATCGAAGTATGACTATGATGAAATTTTCCCATACGGGTCATCTTGTGCAATACTTTTCCTTTTATCTCGTCGTCAGTCCACATCTTCGCCTCTTTTATATGTCAAGATTCTTTTTGCTTTTGCTTTGAATCTTGAGTATGCTCAAGAACTCTGTTCTTGACATGTCTATATTAATAGACTTTGAACAGTTAATTTTATATACTTTACGATTATGTTGATAGTATGGAAAAATCATTGCTGATAAAATTTTTAGGGGAGAACCCTGTGTTTAAGATAATTGACTTTCTCATTGAGAACAAGGGTATGGATTTAAGCAAGAAAGATATAATTGAAGGAGCTGGGATATCAAAAGCTACTCTGTTTAATTACTGGGAACAAATAGAAGAACAGGAGATAGTGATGATTACGAGAAAATTTGGCAAGACAAAACTTTATACATTAAATTCAAAAAACCCTATAGTAAAAAAACTCTTGGAGCTTGAAAGCTTGCTTATATCAAAGGCATTAGATAGTCATCGGTCGATTGAGGTTTCGGCGTAGTAAGAGAGCATAAAAGAATCACGCATCAAACTTTAATAGAGATACGTATTCCCTACATATTTTTTTCATTTCAGTGTGCTGTGAAAACAAAGACTTTTTTGATTTCAGATATCTTTATAAAAGGGGCATTTTACCGATTCATATGACGCAAATTATTGTTGGTTCTACTAATAGAGCTAAGATTCATGCTGTTAGGAATGCTATTAAGTCCTTTCCAGCTATTAAAGATTGCCCTGTAAAAGGGATAACTGTAGATGTTGGGAATAGACCTTCAATAGATTTATACGAGGCTAGGGTTATCTCTCAGAGAAGAGCTAGAGATGCTTTTGATAAGGTAACTCTCTCTTTATATGGTGTTGGTATTGAGAGGTCTATGGTTTTGTCTCCTAATAGAGAGAAATATTCGGTTGGAGAGCATTGTAGCGTTTATAATGGTGAGAATTGGTTTTATGCTCCCACTTCGACATTTGAGATAGACAGACAACTTGGAGATGCTATTTTGGAGAGCGGAGGAGATGTTTATACGTATGTGAAGGATCATCATCTTGGTGCGAGTCGATTGACTCAGAGAGAGTGCTTGTCTAAGATTGT
>CAZEOE010000151.1:0-1745 GCA_964513665.1 Candidatus Woesearchaeota archaeon
CCGCATCGCCGGGATACTACGGCCTCCAGCAGGCGCTCTACGAATACCTGATCGGGGACAACGGCAAGCTGCGTGGCGTGCGTCGCGGGATGGAAATCGAGTACAGCGGCATCAAGGGCGCGTCGCTCGCCGACGTACGATTGCTGAAAAAGCTCACCATCGACAGCACCGACTACATCATCGAGGGCATCAGCCGGGACATCATGCAGAACACCATGCGTCTATCACTCGGAGCACTGCCATGATCGTGCGCGTGCAGGGCTGGGCGGAGGGCGCAACGCCCCCGGCAAACATCGACACGGCGGCGTCATACACCGACTTCGACGTGCTGAAGTGCGAGGCCAAGGAGGTGTTCCGCAGGTATCGCACGATTGAAGGGTCGTCGACATTCGACGGGACGAACCTGTCGTGGAAGCGAAAGTACCTGTCGGTGGTGATTGACTTCGGGCCTCGAATTATGAGCGACACAACGTCGCGGTCGAACCTGATGACAATGCTGGCAAACACCTACTTCCGCATCAAGGATACGCGGCACGCGCTGCTCGGGAACGCCAATACCGTGGTGTTCGTCGTGGCAGGCGACATCGTGCCGGAACGCGACGACGCCTCCTACCTTTCGTGGAACGGGGTGCTCGAGCTTATCAGTCAAAACCCACTGTGAGGTGACCGCATGGCGCTGACGTTTCAGGGGCTGCACAAAGAGGACGTCGACTGGGCGCTGGCGCGTACCATCGAGGTGCGCCAACAAGGGACCGGATCGTTCGTGTCCGTCGGCGCGTTCCGCGATTTCGCCATGACGATTGACGCCCTGACCCGCACAGGCGATCCCGCAAACACCGAGTACGTGTACGCGGTCGAGTACAGCGGCTCGTTCAACTTGCTGCAATCTGATCGCACAAAGGAGCTGGCGATGCTCGCGGGCGTCGCGGGAACCGGGCTATTCGACACGGACGTCGAGATAAAAGTCACGTTCGCCTCCGGCCGCGTCATCACGCTGGGCGCCGTATCCGGATACCCGCTCCGGCTGATCCCCGGCTACGTCACAGGCCGCGAGGACGATGCAGCGATCATCCCGTGCAGGTTCGCAAATCGCGAACCCGTCTCGTCTGTCGGGGCGAAGGTGGCCTGATGCCGGTTCCCGTCCCGTTCGTACCCGGTGCTCCGCGCGTGTACACGGTCCCCGAGATCGACAACATGCTGCGTGCCGCTGTCGCCGGCGCAGTGGCGGTGAGCACGTCCCCGGTGACCGTGGACATAGGGACGGGTGATTGGTCAGACGACTCGGGCGCTCCACCCGTGCGCGAGGGTGACACATGGAAGAAGGCGAGCATCGCGCACGGCCTCGGCTCGCTCGATGCGTCCATCATCTCTGCGGTCGATGCCGCCGGGTACGCATGGACGTGGCTCACGTGGAAGGTCGTCGATGCCGACACCATCGACGTATGGGCGGACGACACGCCGTCCGGTACAATCACATTCAAGGTGACTCCATGACGCGCATAAAGCGCATTGTGATACTCGTCTGCATTCTGTCCGGCGCGGCGGCCCTCGCTCCCCCGCCTGTCGTCGGGCAGAGTGCGGGCGACTTTGGCTCCGGGTACGGGACGAAGTTTATCTACCGCAAGCCGTTCCGATATAACCTCGATCCCGCGGTGCTGGACAACCTGGTCGATTCCCTGGGTTACGTCAAAAGCACCTCCGGCAACGTCGTCATCGTCGAGGAGGGCATTGCCGGACGCGGCCTG
>CAZEOE010000152.1:0-1741 GCA_964513665.1 Candidatus Woesearchaeota archaeon
CCGACGCTGGTGGCGCCCAGCGGCTCCGTCGGTAGCCTCACGCCGTCCATGCAGACCTCCGTGAACAACCCGGCCGGCGGGGACACGGTGACGCACACGGACATCGAGGTCCGGCGGGTCTCGGACAATGCACTGTTCTGGGCCTCCGGCTTCCTCGCTGGCACGACCATCGGCTACACGGGCACGTCGCTGGTCAGCGGCACGCAGTACAAATGGCGCGCGCGGCACCGCAACACCTATGGCGCGGTGGGCGCGTGGAGCGATTTCACAACGTTCACGCCCTCAACCAACCAGATCCCGGTAGCGACCCTGCTCTCGCCTATCAGCAACGCCACGGTCGGCACGCTCACGCCAACGCTGCAGTTCAGCTACAGCGACGTGGACGGAGACGCCCAGAGCGGCTACCAGGTGCAGGTGCGCCGGTACACCGACCAGGTGATGTTCTGGGACCCCGGCCAGGCCGCGGGCGCGGTCACCTCCGTCGTTTACGCCGGGACCGCGCTGGTCGGCGGCACGCGCTATGAGTGGCGCGCGCGCGTCCAGGATTCGAAGGGGGCATGGTCGAACTACAGCGGCTGGGAGTCGTTCACCCCGCAGGCCGCGCCGAATCCCCCGAGCGGCATCACCCCCAGCGGCCTCCAGAACACGCTCACCCCGACCGTGAGCGGCACGTACAACCAGGGGAGTGGCGCGGCAGAGGCGGCCTACCAGTACGAGATCCGCCAGGGCGGCGTCACCATCTACCAGTCCGGCGATGTGACGGCCACGGCCATCGGCACGGGGCAGGCGTTCGGCACCAACAACCCGAGCGACACCCCGGCGACACCGCCATCCCTCGCATGGGGCACCAGCTACGAGATCCGCGCCCGCTCGAAGGACGGCAACGGCGCCTATTCGGCGTGGTCCTCCTGGCAGGCGTTCAGCACGAACGCGGCCCCGACGACGCCGACGAACCTCGCACCGAGCGGCGCCGTCACGGGCGACACGACGCCGACGCTCTCGTGGACGCACAACGACCCCAACAGCGACGCCCAGACCGAGGCTGATATCGAGCTGCGGAAAGTCTCGGACGATTCGGTCGTCACCGGTTACGGGCCGAAGACGCTGACCCAGAGCACCACCACCCACGACGTGACCGAGACGCTCACCGCCTCTCCAGCGACCGAGTACAAGTGGCGCGTCCGGACGAAGGGCACGAGCGGCCCGGGGTTCGGGCCATGGTCAGCGTGGCAGACGTTCACGGTCGCCACTGCGCCAGTGTTCAGCGTCACCGTGCCGACGCCCTCGCAGGTTGTCGCGGCCCCGGCGCTCACCGTCGAATGGACGATGACGGGCGGCTCCGGCACGCAACAGAGCTGGCGGGTGCGCATCTACGCGAGCGACCAGACCACGCTCGTGCACGACTCCGGCGTGCAGAGTGGCACGGCGACCAGCTACCAGCTCGCCACCGGCATTCTGCGCAACAGTGGCACCTACTACGCCCAGGTGAGCGGCGAGGACACGTTGAGCCAGGCGGCATCGTCCACGAAGGTGCTGTTTACGACTGACTGGACGCCACCGGCGACCATCACGGGCCTCACGGCCCAGAGCATCGGGAGCCAGGCATGACCGCGTTTGACCCGCTGCCTCGTGTTTACCTGACGTGGGACCAGTCCGCGGAATCGCTCGACTCGTTCCTGCGCTACCAGGTGTACCGGCGCGTGCAGGGCTCCGGCGCCGACTGGTCGAAGCGCGCGCGGAT
>CAZEOE010000153.1:0-1739 GCA_964513665.1 Candidatus Woesearchaeota archaeon
GGGGAATGAGGCTGGGTGCGATCATACTCATTTTGGGAATGCTTGGCTGCTCCAAGCCTGAGCCCCAGCCCATCCCTGAACCGCCGGCTCCCGCTCCGATCCCCGAACCGGAACCCCCGGTTCCCCCGGAGCCTGTACCTGAGACAGCGTGCAAGGCCACCGAGAACCGCAGCCTGATCCGTGCTCGTGGTGTCTCTCCACGCATCGTAGGCGGTCACGAGGCCATGCCAGGCGCTTATCCCTGGATGGTCGCCATTGGCTACAAGACCGGGAACGGGGTGTTCAACTACTGCGGCGGTTCCCTGATTGCCACGAACTGGGTGCTGACAGCGGCCCACTGCAAGGTACTTCCGGGTGACGTGGTGACAATCGGCCGGCACGACATGACCACGAACGAGGGCGTTCAGGTCAACGTCAAACGCGCTTTAACGCACGCCGACTACGACCCGAGCACGCAGAAAAACGATATTTCTGTTGTAGAGCTTGAGAGGGGCTTGATCAGCCCGGACCCGGTGAGACTCGGTGACGCGCCCCAATCTGGGACAGTCAGGGCGATAGGCTGGGGGCTTACCACCGAGGGCGGGAGTGTAGCCACGCGGCTACAGGAAGTCGATGTCCCGATTATCGGCAACGCCCAGTGCGCGAATATCTACAGTACCGACGACACTCAGATCTGTGCCGGCGAGGCTGGCCGTGATTCTTGCCAGGGTGATAGCGGTGGCCCGCTCTTGTACGAGGGCATGCAGGCCGGGATCACAAGCTACGGTCTAGGCTGCGCCCGTCCCGGACTCCCCGGAGTGTACACACGGGTCTCCAGCTTCGTGGATTGGGTCGAAGCCTGCATCGTGGAGGAATGAACAATGAGCGCATGTCATTGCGTCGGTGGGAATCCATGCCCATGTATGCGGCGCGCTTCTGGCGAGACCTCATACGATAAAATTGTTTCCACTACCACGAAGGTATGGGGAGATGTAGTGAGAGAGCGCGGGGAGTCGGCGCTGCACGAGCTAGATCGCGAATGGATGGCAAGCATGGGTTACGTCAAGAGATGAACTGGTTCCAATTTATCTGCTCCGTTAGCATCGCGGCGTTAATCTATGTGGCCATGTGGGCGTGGCTGTGATCTGGCTCAATCGCCTCGGCTGGCTGGTCTTTCTCCCGCTGATGACCGTCGCGGCATGTATCCGGTACTGGTGGGACCCCAATCAGCCGTTCTGGTGGCACGCCGAGCAGACCGGCATGAAAACCCACTACGGTTACAAGGCCAAGTGGTGGCCGTGATGAGCTGGGTATTCGTCATCGTCGCGTTCATCCTCGGGATGTTCATAGGAGGGGTACTCGCAGTCACGCTACTGGTCGAGGCCGCAAACAAATGACCGACTTCGCAGACGCATTCGGTAGCAAGGGCAAGCCCAGCGAGGCCGACACCCTATGGCGGCGTATTGAGAAGTTGGAGCGGCGAGTGCATGAACTGGAGGCGCGGCAATTTTATTTGCCAGCCCCGCCTCCGGTGTACCCTTACCCTCAGTGGTGGCAGAACCCGCCGGTAATCACATGCGTAGCGGGCACGGCAAAGCCAGCCGATGACGGCGAGTACCAGGTTTGGAGCTAGGAGACCTCGGCATGTCAGATGGAAACGAGATCCAACGCAGCCTCGGGCGTATCGAGGGGACCCTGGATTCGCTCAAGGAAATCGTCGAGACACAGGCCGTAAAGATGGGCGAGATCACGACGAGCCT
>CAZEOE010000154.1:0-1734 GCA_964513665.1 Candidatus Woesearchaeota archaeon
TAGACTTTCATATAAATAATGAAATAAACATATAAGTCAGAGCTCCTACGATCGCGGCGATTGGAATGGTAAGAATCCAGGCCCAGAACATTTTTCTTGCTATAAGCCAGCGTACTGCTGAAAGCCTTCTTGTTGCGCCCACTCCTACAATTGATCCAGAAATTACATGTGTCGTACTTACAGGAATTCCAAGTATTGAGCAGACTATAATTGTCCCTGCGCCAGCCGTTTCAGCGCTAAAACCATGAATAGGCTCTAGTTTTGTAATTTTTAGACCCACGGTTTTAACGACTTTTTTTCCACCTGCTAATGTTCCTAAAGCTATAGTAAGATGTGAGGCAATAACTACCCAGAAAGGAACATGAAAAGTCGTTCCTAATAATCCGGCTGTGAAAAGAGTTATGGCTATAATTCCCATCGTTTTTTGTGCGTCATTTGTCCCGTGGCTTAAGCTATAGGCAAAGACGGATATTAACTGTAATCTCTTGAAATAATTATTTACTTTAGATGGGGGAGATCTATGCACAAAAAAGAGCACAAGAATAAAAATAAGATAAGCCGTAATCAACCCAATCAGAGGCGCTAAGAAAATAAATAAAACTACTTTGAGAACTCCAGACCAGATAACTGATGATAAACCTACTGCTACTAAAGCTGAACCAATATATCCTCCAATAAGAGAGTGGCTTGCGGAAATTGGCAATCCGAGAAAAGTTGCAATATACACCCAGAAAATTGCACCTATTAAACCCGCAAAGATTATCCATAAAGTTACAACTGAGGGGTCTATGATACCCTTTCCTATGGTAGTCGCCACCGCGACCCCAAAAACAAAAGCAGCAATAAAATTGCTAAATGCTGCAAGGATAACTGCATTTCTCAAAGATAAAACTCTTGTTGCCACGACCGTAGAGATAGAATTTGCCGCATCATTAAACCCGTTTCCAAAATCAAAAATAAGCGCGAGAAAGATTATGATTCCTACAAGTATTATCTCAACCATGTTTAATTATGACGTTTTGTATAACGTCAGAAACATCTTCAATTTTATCCGTTACCAATTCAAGATTAAAATAAATACCTTTTACTTTTATTAATTCGAGCAGATCGCTCTTGCTACTATACAGCTCAGCCATAGCCATTTGATAAGTCTCGTCTGCTTCATTTTCCAACTGGTGAATTCGGACTGAGTTTTTGAGAGAAAAATGTGTTTTATTTAAGTAGCTTACAAGAATAACTACTTCCTTTGCTCCCTCTTTTATTATTCTTGTTAATTCGATAATGCATTTATCAACTTTTTTAAGGTCATAAAGTACAATCTCTTTTGTCGCACCATAAACCAAATCGATTATATCATCAAGTATTGTAGACAGTTTATGAATATCTTCTTTGTCAATGGGCGTTATGAAAGCATTGTTAAGCCTTCTGCTTATGGCGTGAATTATCTTGTCTCCTCTTGACTCTATTGCTTCAATTTTGTTAAGATATTCTATTTTCTGATTTTTTGTTAATTTGGGGAACTTATCGATGAATTCATGAAAAATATTAACTCCGTGCATAGAGTTCTCTGCAGCATCATTTAACATTTTAAAAAAAATCTTTTCCCTGGGAAACAAAATATCAGTTATCATCCCCATGAAAATTCTAAGAAACGACACTTTAAAAAATTGTATGATTAAATAGGACTACTTTTTATTGATGAATATTTATTACAAAAGGTGTCTTGATAAAAAA
>CAZEOE010000155.1:0-1715 GCA_964513665.1 Candidatus Woesearchaeota archaeon
TTGTCAAATGCTCCTGCATGATGGGGCGTCCGTACATGGACGATGAGGACAAAAGGCGACTGGCGGAAGACGTTGAATATCACGTACCGCCGACTGTGGACATCTGGCAGTTTGCGGAATATAACTAAAGGAGATTAGTCATGTATAACGGATATACCGAAACAGACGAACAGGCAAAAGACAGACTCGCCGCCAGAACGCTCCGGCATTACGAATTGATGTACGGCGAAAACTGGGAACAAGATGCGGACACATTACGCGCCATCATTGCCGAAATGACAATACAAGAATACAGGGCGAAACGCCAGCGCGAAACTCAGGAATGGATTGCGGCGGGAATGCCTGTACAGAAATACAGTTCGTTTGGTCGCTGTTATCATACGCCTTTGAGCGCAGAGGAAGCGAATTTTTACGGACTGGATGAGTAGGTTATACCGCTCATTAGAGCGATAACACTATTTGCTGGCGAGCATACGCAAAGGAGAGTCCCTCGGTTTCGTGGATGATACTCAGGGACTTTCCGAAAGGAGTACCGTCGTAAAGAGACTGGCAATCCAAACCACTGTCAACCAAACTCAAACTAGAAAAGGAAAAAGAAAATGAACCAAGAACCTGAATATGTCGATGTAGAGCATGAGGAAGTTGTCAAAGGCACGAACGGCGGCGATACCGAATTGGCGGTTGCGCCTCAGCAGTTTGATGCACTGCAATTCATGTCACCCGATGACATCCCCGATTTGTCCGACGAAAACGTGACCGTTGGCACGTCGCTTGCCCCGCAGTACTATGAGGGCTTCATCAAGGAAGGCGATTCTGTTCGCGCCATCTTCAACGGCATGACCTATGTCAAGAGCCGCAAGAACATTCGCCCCGGCGACCCTCCGAAGGAAATCGAAACCGTTGTTTTCCAGAACAAGGACGGCGTTTTCCTGCACAGCGGAGCGAACCTTGTTTCTCAACTGCGCGGTTATCCCGCTGGCAAGCCCATCCAGATCACTTTTCTTGGACAGGAAAAGACCGGAAGCGGTAACAACATCAACAAGTTTGATGTTCGCGTTTTGAACATCAACCCCTTCTAATCCCACCCCTCCCCCCGTTGAAAGGCGGGGGGAGTACCTGAGGAATAAGTTATGATATTTTCAAAAAGAAAAAAGGTTGCTGAAAATGTACAAAGTCGAATGGAGCAACTTGAGGCATCTATAAATATATTCAACGTTGTCACTATTCTTGACGCGATGGGTTTTCTTATTCAAGATGCCGACACATCAAAAAAGTGGTTTGCGGTATCGGCTTCGGTTTGCAAAAAAGATAACGAACTTGGATTATTTACATCAATCAATAAGCCGATTGCAATAAAGGCTTCTTCGGAAGAGGAGGCGTGTGGGATTGGCATAAAAGAAATGCAAAAACTATTCCCAGTCGAGCAAGGATGGTATAACCATCAGGCGTCTGCCGTTGAAGTGCCAGCATCCTAACAAAGAAAAGAGACAACATGGAGCGCAGAAAAGAACAACGAGACAATTTGTCCATCACCATCCACCACGAACCGCCGCCTGTCACAGGAGAGTTGTATAATGCCATAAAGTTTTCAGGCAAGCAGTCATTCATTCGGTTGTTGGAAGATAAGGGAATTGCCGAGTGCTGGATTTGGTCGGATGATCGAAATACTTACATCGGCTGGAAAGAGCCGCAAGGATAGGAGATCGAAATGAGCA
>CAZEOE010000156.1:0-1663 GCA_964513665.1 Candidatus Woesearchaeota archaeon
GCGAACTCGCGCCGCATCGGTCGTTGTTCATTCCGGCTTCTACCGGGGTCATGCGTAATCCCTGCGCCCGTACTTGTTCGGTAACAACGGACGGCCGGGGCCGCGCTTTATATCGCATGACTTGCACACCGGGTCGACGTTCAGCGGCTCGTCGTATCGGCGGTGGTCGTAGCAGAACGCGGGCTTCCCGCAATCAACGCACGTCAGCGTGTTTGCACGAGGGATAACACCTTGCCGGATAGCATTGCCCACAGCCCGCCGCGCAATCGCTCGGATCTCGTCGCTATCGGTAGAAACCATGCCGCAGTCTTCGCACATCCGCTCGTTTGTTCTTCGCTGGAATTGCTCGTCGCAGCGAATGCAGAACGCGCCGTTCTTTGGCGCCATCGGCTTTCCATCGCGTATCGCGTTTACCTGTGCGCGGCGCCGACGCTTACATGGATCGCAGTAATGCTTTATCTGAGGCGGAGCCACACCATACGCGCATACGGTGCCGCACCAGTCGCACAGGTGATAGGTTGTGCGATTCATGCAAACATCTCCGCGATGTCAGGCCGTAGGTCGCGCGCCCTGACCGCGCCTTGTGTAGCGCGTTCGATGTCGGCCACGCGCTCAACAGGAACTACGCCCCTGCCGATCCACTGCTGGACCGCTTGCGGCTTTACTCCCACCGCCTTTGCCAGCGCAGATTGACCCCCACAAATGTCGATTGCTTTGAGTAACGCCTCTTTCATAAATCGAAAGTTTAAAGCAGGACTTTCAGGATTGCAAGCCACTCTTGCAGTGCCAGAGACAATCTCACCTTGTAAAATTGGCCGCATGGAACCGGGGAAAGCGATTGCAGCTTGGCGCAAGAAATTCGGCTGGAATCAGTCTGAGCTGGCACGTCTGTTGCAGCCAGCGGTGACGCCGCAGGCAGTACAGCAGTGGGAGGAAAATGATACGACCCCATCAGGGAAGAGCCTGCGAGCGTTGGCGGCGTTGTTTGGCACGACCCCTGCTGGAGTACTGGCCGGACCCGACGCCGCGCCCCAAGCGACCACAAGGGCCTTGGGCGACAACCGTATGGAAATCAGCGTGAGCGCCTTTCTGGAGCTGACGCAGGAACTTGCGTTGTTGAAACAGCGGGTCCGGCAGATGGAGGCCGACCACAACAGTCGGCCTGACGCTGGCGAAACCACTCAGGAATTAATCAAAGCAACACCAGGACATACCGTAGAGCGGAGGGTAAGAGATAGGCGAAAATAGGAGGGAATCGAGATGCATAAGGATGTTAGGGTAATCAAGCATTTATGCGACTCCAACACCATTCAGGTACTAGAAGGGCTGTTGGAGCAAGCCAAGCATGGCGACCTAGTTGGTATGGCCTATGTGACAATTCACGTCAGGCAGCGCTGGGGTAAAGGCGTTTGCGGCGCCGCGCGAGACGATTGTGTGCTGACCATCGGCGGCCTCAGTGCGCTCCAGTCCGACCTGGCCAACGCGCTACGGAGTAGGATCATGGAGGTGCAGTGCCCACCGCTGAGCGGTGTATTTCCCATCCGCAATAACGACAAGCAAGAATAATCAATTAGTTATCAACAAGCCCCGCCCCAGCGGGGTTTTTTGTGCTCTCCGTTACAATTACGGCTTGCAATCTTGCAATCCTTGCTTGTATACTTCC
>CAZEOE010000157.1:0-1654 GCA_964513665.1 Candidatus Woesearchaeota archaeon
CCTATACCACGTAGCGTCCTCCGTAGCGTCCTCCGTAGCGTCCTCCGTAGCGGCCTCAGTAGCGGCCTCAGTAGCGACCGTGGCGTCCCACGTAGCGGCCCACATGGCGGCCCACGTAGCGGCCCTCGTAGCGTCCTCCGTAGCGGCCCACGTAGCGGCCCTCGTAGCGTCCTCCGTAGCGGCCTCAGTAGCGGCCCTCGTAGCGTCCTCCGTAGCGGCCTCAGTAGCGGCCCACGTAGCGTCCTCAGTAGCGTCCTCCGTAGCGACCGTGGCGGCCCACGTAGCGGCCCACGTGGCGGCCCACGTAGCGGCCCTCGTAGCGACCTCAGTAGCGTCATCCGTAGCGGCCCACGTAGCGGCCCACGTAGCGGCCCTCGTAGCGTCCTCCGTAGCGGCCCACGTAGCGGCCTCAGTAGCGGCCCTCGTAGCGGCCCTCGTAGCGTCCTCCGTAGCGGCCCTCGTAGCGTCCTCCGTAGCGGCCTCAGTAGCGGCCCACGTAGCGTCCTCAGTAGCGTCATCCGTAGCGACCGTGGCGTCACAATTGCAGTGCTTGCTCAAGTACCAAATACCAGCCGCAAGGCCGGCAGCAGCCTTAAGAACAAATGGGCTTGGGACAAAAACAATGTGCTTGGGTGGAGGAAGACCGGCAGCCTCATAAAGTCCATTGACAGCCTCAATCATGCGAGGTCGATCAACGGGCTTTGTTGACATAGCGTTTGCAATCCACTTATCAGCCCATGGCTTAAGCTGAGCGCGATGTTCTTTGGTAAGCCCGTATTTCTTTTTCATGTATGTGTATGTCGGCGTTGTGCGCACTGTTAGTCTGCCACGTTGCGGATGGCCTCGGGCGAGTATTCCCGCTGGCGGATCACGCGATAGGCCCCCGGCCCAAGGTTGATGGTGCTATGCTCCTCGTGCTGGAGGGCAGCCATAGCCGCCCTTACCTCCAGATATGTGACGCCAGCCGCGTCTCCAGCGTACAGGTCAGCCTCCGGCTCAGCAATGGCATGGGCGTGGCCAGTCACTTCTCCGTGGGCAAGGACAATGCGCCCATGCTCTCGTGCCACAGGCTTAAGCCCGGCCGGCAGTTTGGCAATGCGTTGAATAAGAACGTCTCCTTGGCGATAATGCGTGATCATAATGATGGTTTTGGTGTGTTCTAACAAAAGTGCAAGACTGAAATGGGCTAGTCCAACTGCCCATCCATGGCCAGCTCTGCCATCAGCAGCAGCGCAATGACGCGGGGTGTTTGAGACGGAAAGAAGGCGTTGTCCTCTCTCCACTCAAAATAGTCCCTGCTATCCCACCATCCCCCGACGCAATCACTCCACGGCTGTTCAAAGTAATCGGCAAATCTGCCGACCTCTTCCGCTCGATCAGAGCATGTGCCAATAACCTTGCCAATGGCGTCGCAGGCGTAGAACTGGCTCCCGTTTTCAATGAGGCTCGCCGCCTCCCGATATACCGCAGCCAGCCGCTTACGGCGGGCTTTTGTGCTATGTGTGGCGCTCATGGCTCAATGGAAGCAAACCCAGCCTCAACCAACTCGGCAAATGTGGCCATTTGCGCATCCCAAGCCGCAGCCCGAGCCGCATCCCGAGCCGCATCCCGAGCCGCATCCCAAGCCGCAGCCCGAGCCGCATCCCGAGCCGCA
>CAZEOE010000158.1:0-1652 GCA_964513665.1 Candidatus Woesearchaeota archaeon
AAATTGTTTAAAGAATTTGAGACAGATCCTCCTAGAGTTCTGGAAGAATAATATATCAATGTTAAATTTACCTCTTGCTTCAATAAAAAGAGTTTGATAATATATTAATTAGTAATATTTTTGAAGCAAAACCTAGCTATTTCAAGGTATACCTACTTTTCTCTTGTTTTATAGCCTCTAGTTGCATTTAAAAACCCTGAAAAATAAGAAAGCCTCCATGAAACATCTATCAGGAGCAGTTGGAAGAGTCAGAATCGGAGAACACATAGGCGAAGGAGTCTATTCAGGTACTTTCAGAGGAAACATAAAAACAAAAGTAATCGGTGGAGGTAATTATAGTGAAGCTCTTGCAAGATTTTCATATCCTAGACCAAATGAATTAACAGCTCATTTTTTAACAAGTTCAACTGCCGGAGTTTCAGACCTAGTTAGTGAAGGGGGCTACAGTTTAGTTGCTCATTGGTCTAAAGAATTGGAAACGGGTAGAGTTGTCCCGTCATTTTTGGAAATATACAGACACTTCAATCCATCGTATAGACTAAACACAGTTGTTTATCTTAAACCAGGGCATTCAAGACACGGTGGAAGGTTTAGAATGATTGGCGCAGGGAAATTACAAAAATGTCATTCTGGTTCAATCGGTTCCTTATTAAAAAACCATACATGTAGAAATGGAGAAGCAAATCTAGTTCTTACAGAAACAACAGACGATTTAAAAGAGACGATGAATAATTTTGTGGAGTTTGGGATCTTGCCCATAGAACTAGATCCAATAAAAATAGTTTGATAACTAGTCACTTACACAGTAGAAAAAAATCTAAAGCTGACTGTTCTTCCAACTCCAAGATTATCTTTTAAATACAAGTGTATATGCCCAGTCCCAGTATACATCAAAGGTCGTCTCTCAATTACATAGTTCTTGCCTAAGCTAAACTCTGGGCTTCCAATCCTGTGCGAAGGCATCCCTTCTGATTTTTTAAGTCCAATATAACTAATCAATTCTTTTCTTGAAACTCCATTACTCTGTGTTGGTATCATACGTCCTGTAAATAACTCTATACTATTTCCATTACGATCGAATTTATCTTTAGCTCCAACAAAACACACTCTGCTTCCTTGTTCTAGTCCAAAAATATCCCTATATAATTCAAAACTCTCCAGTTGTCCATCATGTAACCCAAATGGTTTGATAGTCCTGCAATAAACGTTGTAGGCAACAATAAGCGCACGATTTAGAGCATTACTTTTATTTGCCCGTGCAAGTCCTTCTTTAAGGTGGTTCATCTCAACCATACAGTCAGGCGCATTTTTAGTATTATTAAGTCTAGCCATTAAAACAGCCAATCCACTTGGAGATGTACTCTGGTTTCTCTGTGATTCTACCCCATGATCTGAATCTTTATCTTTAGAATCCATGAAAAAGTTCACAAGATACTCTATTTATACATTATTGTTAAGAAACTGAGGGTATCAGAGTTCATTAGAGTTTTACTTTAGAGAACAATAACATAAAGTAATACTTTAAAATCTTCAATTTTAAACAATTATATTAACCAACACTATCGTTGTATTCTCTCTTTTTAATAAGATAAAATACTTCATCCTGAGTGTGTTTCAATGATTTGAGCATATCAGCAACAAGAGCAAGAATC
>CAZEOE010000159.1:0-1644 GCA_964513665.1 Candidatus Woesearchaeota archaeon
GTCTCAGGTGGGTGCTCCTTGATGCGCCGATTGGTTACGTTGATTCATGCTGCAAGTAGCGTTTGGTTGTACGTGGTTTTGTGGTGTTTTGTGGTTGTTTGTGGGCTTAAGTGTAGATATGTGTAGATTTATGAATTGCCTAGTTGATTGTTTTTTATAAATAATGTAAAAGTTATTTGTAATTAATTTATGCGGGGTTTGTAATTCCATGCCGCCTGTCTTTGTAGATTTTCCGTTGCGGGTCGTTACACCCGAGTTCACGTCTCCGTTGACCGATGTGGTGATGGAACTTGAGCATTTGCGCCGTCTGCAACTATCAGGCGATACACCGTCGGCGGTGTTTTTCCAACTCAAGACGATTTTTCACATGCTGGAAAGCCTGGGTTCGGCGCGTATCGAGGGCAACCACACTACGTTGGCTGATTACGTCGAAAGCAAGATCGATGCGTCTGCCGCACCTGCGGAGAATATTCTTGAGATGGAGAATATCGAGCGGGCGATGAATTATGTTGAAGAGGCTGTGCAGATTGGCGGAAAGATTACCGAGCAGCTGATTCGCGAGTTGCACCAGATGGCGGTGAACGGGTTGGATCGCGAGGGTGATAAAACGCCGGGTTGCTATCGTGGTGGCAATGTGCAGATTGCCGGCGCTAATCATTTGCCGCCGGATGTGGTGACAGTACCGGGGTATATGCAGGAGTTGGTCGAGTTTATCAATCGTGCCGATGCGCACAAATATGATTTGCTGAAGATGGCGCTGGCTCACCATCGTTTTTGCTGGATACACCCGTTTGGCAATGGCAATGGTCGTGTGGTGCGTCTGCTGAGCTACGCGATGATGATCAAGTACGGTTTTAATGTGCAGACCGGCGGCCGGGTACTCAATCCAACCGCTGTTTTCTGCAATGATCGCGATGCTTATTATGCGATGTTGTCTGGCGCTGATAGCGGCACGGATATTGGACTGGAGGCTTGGTGCCTGTATGTGTTGAGCGGTATCCGTGATGAGTTGCAGAAAGTGGATAAGCTCACACGATATGCGTATTTGAAAGAAAAGATTCTTGAGCCGGCCTTGGCACATTCCAAATCCAGAAAGCTCATCACCGCACAGGAGCAGACAGTGCTCAAGATGGCGATAGACAGGCGGGAATTCAAATCGGCAGATTTGGATGGAGTACTACCGGGGCTGACCATTCGCCAGCGCACCTATCAGCTTTCCCGATTGCTGGATGCTCAAATGATTCGCCCGGTACGTAAGGGCGCACGTAGCTATACCATCAATTTCACCAATAGCTACCTATTGCGTGGCGTGATTCAGGCTTTGGAGGGAGAAGGTTTTATTCCGCCGCTAGTAAAATCTGCGGGCTAATTTTGAATTTAAATACAATTTAAATTATTGATTTATATTAATAAAAATGAAGATATTCAAATAAGCTCAAAGGATTGAGCTTATTGATCGTCTGCCGCTACTGTGAGGACCTGGCTGGCTGCAACACTGGTGAAATAACGGCGCAGTTGATAAGCGCCGTTATTCTTCAGAGGGTATTTTGAGGCTGCATCTGCGGCCTTTTTGTTGCCTACGTCAGGCCGTCGGGTCGCCCGATTTCACCTTGTCCATCCATTGTTCGATGGGGATGACGCCGG
>CAZEOE010000160.1:0-1620 GCA_964513665.1 Candidatus Woesearchaeota archaeon
ATATGCTCCAGTTGCAAGCAGGTTACACGAGGCGGTTGCGGAGAGTAGTTATTTAAGATCAACAAGAAGACTTTCATTCTCTGAACCCAACTTATCTGCTATGTTATAAGCAAATCCTTATTAATCTATCTTTTGTCACAAATTTATGGGGAAAAAGTATGATTTTAGTTTAGGTTTTCACGGAGATGTAACCTTAAATCTAGCAGGAGAATATTATAATTTAGGATATAATTATACTTCAAAATTTCCTTTTGTTCCATGGCTTCATAATCTCCAGGTTTCTGGAAAAAATATCTTTAAGGATATAGATATTCCTACAGAAAAAGAAACATGGGATGGAGAGTTAGAAGAATTAATAAACGACACTCTTTCTTTATCGCACAGACTCCCTTTGCCACCGAGTGATTTTAATCAAGAATTGGTAATGCTAGGAGTTGGTATGTTTTATGCTGGAAATAATAGGACTTCCTATTTGTGGCAACTTGAAAGAGAGGGTAATCTTTGTTTACTTCAGCAAAGCAAGTCTATTCTACAATTCCTTCAAGAAGATAGCGAAAGATTTTTTTTAGACTATCTTGATTTTTTAAATAATGAAGAAATGTTAAGTCGACCTAGGAGAGATGTTCAAGAGATTATTAGAAGGTTAAAAATTTAAGCAAGGTATTCACTTTTAAGTTTTTCTTACTAAGAGACTAATTGCAGGTTGTTGAAAATGAATGATTGTTAAGTGGATAAATATTTTGGAGAGTAGCTTTGCTCTAATTTGTGTTTATGGATTTAAGGAAAAAGAGAGCCTTCTCCTTTTTATTTTGTCTTTAGCCCTTTCGAGATAAGAAGTTGAGTAAGTTAAATATTTAGGATTGGCTCTTATAAAGTCATACATTTCATAGATAGTTTTTCTTTTGTCTTCAGAGTTAGGGTAATCGAAAACTTCTCTAAGCAACCAAGCCATTTTTTTTCTCTTCAGTTGTGGAGTTGTCCCCAATAAAGTCTCCCAAGTATATTCTAATCCTAAAGAATAAAGGTATTGGACGTTTGCATTCATTGTTTCTGGAGAGTTACCTAAAATCTGTGAGTGATATCTAACCAAATCTCTTCCAGACTCTCTATCCCTACAATTTTGTCTTAATAAACCAATATGGTGCTGGTAATTTCTCTCTATAGTTTTTTGATCTTGTCCTAAGAGTTGGGCTCGTGATGTAATCTGTTCGTCTGAAAGTCCTAATTTTTTTAATCTTTCATAAGCTTTGCCAATTCTAGCTGGACTTCTTCCTAGTAGCTCAGCCCTTGATGCTATTTTTTTATCTGAGAGTCCTATCTTTACAAGAAAACCATAATTTCGCGCAATAACTTCTATATCTCTCCCTAACAACTGAGCTTGTGATGCGATTTGTCGATCTGAAAGTCCTATCTTTACAAAAAAACCATAAACCCTTCTTACTTGCTCTTCAGTATTTCCGCTCCTGTTTATAAAACTTCTCGAAAATGAAGATATTTTGTGATCCCCCAGGAGTTCTTCTAAAACATTAGATTTTGTCATCGATTTTACCAAAGATTTAAGTTTATAAAGGTTTATATTGTAACAACTATTAAGTAATTAATAAAATATTTATATAATAT
>CAZEOE010000161.1:0-1617 GCA_964513665.1 Candidatus Woesearchaeota archaeon
TCTTGCCGTTGTTTTGTTGGTGGTTGCGATTGTGCTTTCTGTTGCTACAGTTTTTTTGATTTCAGGAGTGGATTTTGGTTTGACGACTCAGCAGACTACTAATTATAATGTTTATGGTGGAGATATTGGAGGTGGTGCAGTTTCTTTGACTGTTGAGCCTACTCCTGGGAGTTCGGGATAATGGCTTCCGATAATTTTGTTTTAGTTGTGTCTGTCGCTGTTCTTTTGGCGTCTTTGTTTGGCTTTGTGTCAGTTTATAATGCGTCTATTCCTGTTATGTTTGCGCCTTCTAATGTTTCTAATGCTACTGTTAATGTGACCATTAAGACTAATGTCGCTATAAATTTTTCTGATAATATTATCGAGTGGGGTACGGGTTTTTTGCCTGCTGGTTTGGATGCTGTTAATTTGTCAACTCATGATGGACAAAATGGTACGAATTGGAATAATGAGAGTACTGGTTTTGTTTTGGATAATATAGGGACTGTTAATGTTACCTTGTTTTTGAGAACCGATAAGGATAATGCTACTTTTATCGGTGGCACTGATCAGGGAGCGGGGGGACCATTGTATCAGTATATGGTTAGCAATGCTGTTCCTGGCGAGACTGATAGTTGTGTTCCGACTCCAGGGTTTAACTTAGGGCAGTATTACGATGTTAATATAACTGCACCTGGTACTGAGGTTTGTGGGGATGGTATATCTGGTCCGGGTTTGAACTATATTACAGGTAATAATTCTATAAGAATAGATATTCTTGTTAGGATACCTAAAGATGCGTCTCCTGAAACGAAGACTAGTGTGATGACTGCGGTTGCTGAACCTGTTGTGTGATTTTTTAGCTTTATCTGTGGCAGAGTGTTTGCGTGGGGAATTTATTTTAGAAATTGATAACTATTATTTTTAATTGGTGTAATCTTTTTGAGCTTAAAAGTGCAGGCAGATACTTTTTAGGTAATGTTTAAAAATCTTGTTTTGTTTTATTAAACATGTTTTATAGAGGTGTGACTTTTATTTGGATTTTTGTTTTTTTTATTGGATTTGCAAATGCGCTTGATGGCATAAGTCCTGCAGCTTATAGGTTGAATTTTCAGCCAGGATTGAAGCAGGATTTTGAGTTTAATTTTTATTCTGATGATGTTAACAGTGAGTTTGAGGTTTATCTCGATGGGGACTTGGCACAATATGCTAAGTTTTCTCCTGAGACATTCGTTGGCGGATCTAGAGTTGTTGTTTCATTGAAACTTCCTAGGGAAATTGAAACTCCTGGTCTCCATAGGATAGCTGTTGGAGCAAGAAGAACAGGATCTAAGGAAGGAGGAAGTGTAGGAATTGTTGCTGAAGTTAGGGGGGCGATAGTTGTTGATGTGCCATACCCTGGAAAGTATGCTGAGATAGGTTTTTCTGCTAAGGATGCAAATATTGGAGAAGATGTTGAATTTAAACTTAAAATAACGAGTAAGGGAGTTGAAAATATACTGGCTTCTTCTTCTGTTGAGATTTATGATGTGAACAACAAAAAGGTTGAGACTTTGAACTTGGGAGTGAATGAAGTTAAGTCCACGGAGAGTGTGGAGATTGTTAAATTGTTTAATACTGGGAAGTTGGAACCTGGGA
>CAZEOE010000162.1:0-1599 GCA_964513665.1 Candidatus Woesearchaeota archaeon
GTTGGATTAGCAACAAGTCGATATATTCCCGCTTTATCTGGTAATTTCTGGCAGGCCATAGCGGAAAATGACGGCTTGAAGCGCAATGATCCAAGATGGTCGGCTTTAGATCATCTAACGGGTACGACAATGTCAATCCACACGAAAAGCGGTGAAAAAAAAGTAACTGCTAACTATTCGGCGCGATTTATGGCGCAATGTTGGAATGCTTTCTATGATGACCGTCCAATTTCTAAAACGCGCGTTGCAGATGAATCTGCGCCGATTGTCATCAAGGGAACCCCGTGGAAATGACCCCCGTCCTTGTTTCAATGCGCCGAAGGGCTTTAGCGGTATTTATGCTGTTACCTCTGCTTATAGCCGGTTGCGGTGATCCGCTTGGCTTGACCGCCAGAACGCAAATCCAGGCGAATGCAGATATAGCAGTGGCCGAAGCGCAAGCCGAAGCCGAAGCGGTAAAAGCCGAATATGGCTATAAGTCAGCGGCGATAACGTCGGGAAACATGCGTAGTATGGTAACATCGGCGGCCATCATGCTGGCTGTGGTGGGTGTGGCCTGGGCGTTGGCATCGGTGCGACGTGCAGAGGCGCAGGCGCCAAAAGCGCCGCAAATCACCGTGATTATGAGCGCTGGATCGTTACCGCCAGAGGTTGAACGGTTGACCCTGCCAGAACCCCAAAAACGGCAAGATAATATCGTGGTTGTGCAAAAGTGACTAAACTCTTTTTTTACTCGTTGCCCGTAATGACAACCCTTTACCTGCTTCCGCAAGTAAGGAGCGCAACGAGTTTTGCCCCGTTTTTTGTGTGGTTGGCGTGTAGCGCGCTAGCCATGGCAATCGCCTTGACACTTGACGCATATGCATATGGCATGGCCTTACGGGTAATGCGGCATTGCGCAATAGTCGCAGGTTTGACCGCATTCACATTGTTTCTCGTAGGCACACCTAAAGCGGCAAACGGGCAAGCCGTTCTATTCGCCCTTGTCTGCATCGTTTCCCCTGGCTTTCTTATCTGGCGTCCCTCTTCGTGGATTGCGCAGAAAGAAGAGAATCCAGAGAAGCCGCAATACTACACGCTAGACCAGATGACAGCAGTTAATGATGACGATCAATATAGCCGCACAGCGCAATTGATTGCGCAAGCGGTCAAGGATGCAATGGAGAATCAGAATGAATGACTTCCCCGAATTCGTCTATCTTCACCAAGATTTAGGAAACGGCGTTTCATTGACGATAACGCCACAAGAGGAAGATAGACCGTATAAGCTAGAAAGAACTTTCGTGCCATTTGCCCTATACAAAGAGATAATTGAAGGATATACGCCACAATACTTGATTGTGCGACTTCTTGAAGATGGAAAAGTTAGATTTGCCAAAACTACTTTTTGGCATTTTTCGCCCTTGTTAATATCTTGTCCATTAGCAACGAAGATAATCAAAAAGTGGAAAAACGCTAAGCCGCATTTAAAGGATAAATGGTTATACTAAAGGTCAATCATGCAATTTGACACTGCATCTACAACAGCGCCGACAACACCGATTATTATTCCCGAAAGCAAACACGATGCGCCAAAGTTAACCGATTGGCGTGATGACA
>CAZEOE010000163.1:0-1584 GCA_964513665.1 Candidatus Woesearchaeota archaeon
TCTTTCTGTTATCATCCAACTAGTTGAAATCAGGAGTTTTTATTGTTTACTGAATAACTTTAATTAAATTTTATCAGAGTTTTCTTCTGTACCTAAATAGTTTTTATTTCTTCTTCTAAAAGAAGTTGCGACCGCACCAGCGACTAACAACCCTAAAGTCGAAGGTTCTGGTATAGTCCATATTTGAAAATTATCGTACAAGCTTGAGGAGTCATATAGCCCAATATACCTCATTAGAGGCAAACCTTCCCCACTAAAGATATGTGCATCGTTAAAAAAAACGTCCAAAGTCCCAACTTCATCTCTTTGAATAGAGATATTAATATCAGAAACAGAATCATATGGAAGAGGAGCTTCTCCCAAAATGTGTCCATGACTACCTCCATAAAGATACAATTTGCTTGATTCTAGCATCCCCAAATGCACTATGAACTCTATATTTTGGCGACGAAAAGGCTCTGAACCTTCTGGGACATCTCTATTTAAAAGGGCAATAGCAGAATCAACAGATCCAGGCTGAAGATTAGGCATATCATATTTTATCTCAAAAACATCTGGAAGTGGAAACCCAATAGGGGCTATTGTTTCATCAATAAGGTGTAGTCCTCCATTAATAATCCCACCCACTCTCTGACCACTAGGTCTAAATATATACTCATCATATCTCCCATTTACATCTTCATCATCGAAATTTTCTTTAAAAATCAAGCGCGCGCCTGGTTGTTCATGTATCTGAACGGGACTAGCTCTTCCCTCATATCCTAAAAAAGATGCTCCTGCAAACGCCAGACCTATCAATGATTTTCTTAAGCTCATAAAAATACCAAGGTTTTTGATTTTTAAACCTTTCTTATATTTTTTCTAAATGTGAGTGGTAAAAAAGCAACATAAATAAAGTTAAAAACTTTTTGAGAGGTATATTCGAATGAAAGATAAAAAAATAATTTGGAAAGACAAGAGTACTATTGAGGTTATTTTTATTCTGATTTCGTGTATTGGAATATTTTTTGGTGCTTTTTTATTTTATATTTCCTCTAAATTTACAGAAAAAGTTAGCTCTTTGGTGATAATTTTAATTAGTCTGTTTGCAGTGTATTCTCAAATTATTAGAAAGTTATCTCTTATGACAAAAGAAGGAATTATATTGGGAAATATTTCATTAAAAAAATGGAATAGTATTAGATTAGGACTAAGAAAATTCATCGTGTGGAAAAACATTGATTTTATTGAATTGAAAAATCGTGAAGTTAAAGTTTCTAAAGGCTCTTGGCTTAGGACTTTTATCTTAGTGAAAAATAAAAATGGAAAAAAATATGAATGTGTTATTTATGATCCAGAAGGTTTTGTAAAAGCTTTGAAAACATTGGGTAAGCAGAAGCTATTGTCAAAAGAATCTAGATATAGATAATGAAAACTATAAAAATCAAGGCTGATTTGAAAGAGAAAAGAGGCGATAAAGAAAAAGACATGTTTAGAAAGATAAAACTCATTTCTTATTTGTTTTCTTTTGCCTGCTTAGTTTTTATTATCTAAAATTTAAAGGATTTCTTTTCTGTATTATGAACCTGCTCCCGACAAACTCGG
>CAZEOE010000164.1:0-1581 GCA_964513665.1 Candidatus Woesearchaeota archaeon
GCGCCTGCTTCAACTGTCCCAGCATGGGCTCGATCTGCGCCATCATCTGCTGCTGAGCGGCTTGAACGGCTTGGTTCACCTTGTCGGCCTCGTTCTCGCCGTCGTCTTTGATCTCAGGCGGCAGGAACTTGCCGAGCCGCTCCTTGATCTCCTCCGAGCCCGGCGCATCCGAGTACTGCATGATCAGATCTCCGGCCTTCTCCATGAGCGGCGGGTAGGCTTGCGCCATCTGTGTGAGGAACTCCATCGCCTCCATGCGGCGGGTCTGATATGAGGGGCCTGCCGTGACTACCACGTCGTATTTGCCAACCCCTAAGTTGTAGAACTTCTCCGTTCCCCGAGAGGATTCCTGTTCCGCGTAAGCCACGGGCATCCGCGGGTCGATGGTCGCGAATTCCGTGCTGTTGTCCTCGCCCAGAACACGCGCGATATGCCGGACATCCTTGATGCGCGGCAGCATGTCCACGAGCACCCGGCCGGCGTAGCGGATCGCGCGTGTCAGGTTGTCGGAGAAGTGGAAGGTCGAGATCTCGCCACTGGCCTTGCGGGCAAGGATGGCACGACCGGACTGCTCGTTGCTGCGTGCGCCGTAAGTGGCTTCGAACCGGCCGGCGACGTACTCCAGATTAGCCCTGGACTGCAGCGCGGCTTCAATGAGGCCCGTGTCCTGGGGGATGGGAGCGGCGCGCTGCGGCGGCGGTAATGGGTTCCCGGTCTGATCTGAGAGCGGCCTGTACTTGAGATAAGCGAGGTTATCGACATTCGCCCGCTGCCAGTCGGACTCATAGCCCTCGATAGACTCATCGGGGACGATGTACGGGGCTTTAGGAGCCAGCGCGATCCGCTCGGCCTTCAAGCTCTCGAAGTAGTTGCAAAGCCTTGCGGAGTCCTTCAGATCGAACACCATCCCGCGCACGTCCTTTTTGCCGTCGATCATCCGCTCCCAACCTGGAACCCGGATAATGCCCAGGTATTGCGACGGGTACTCGGTCCGCTCCAAGATCTGATTGCCGAGCATCTTGTACCAGTAGACGACCTTGACCTTCTTGGTGCGGACCCCCGTAAATTGGATCAGCGGATTGGTCTTCTTGAGGTTCCAGTAGGCTTCCTCCGTGTATTCGTCTTCCCCGACATAAATGCAGTTGCGGTCCTCCAGCACGGACTCCAGGTATTCGGCAACCCGCACGGTCCGCTCATCGACATACCATAGAGGCTTGTGCGCGCCCAGATCGTCAGCGCCCCTCCAGTCCAGGATCTCAGCGCCCGGGTACTCGCGCTCGATCTTCTTGCGGCCGACATCCTGGACGATGAATCCCCACTCCGCGTCTTGGGCCGCCGGGTGTTCGTGCATGGGGTCGATGAACACGCACAGCGGGTTCCACACCGGCAGGATCACCGCATCCTTGAGCTTCTGCTCCTCGTCCACGACGCGGGTCACGATGCGGAAGTAGCCAAAACCGCCCTCGACCTGCCCCAGACTGGCGTTGTCGTAAGCGATATCCGCATCACTGCAGACCTCGACGTTGCGGATGAGCCCGTTGTAGATCTCGGCGGTGCGCTTGTCCGCGTTGGAGTCCACCG
>CAZEOE010000165.1:0-1568 GCA_964513665.1 Candidatus Woesearchaeota archaeon
ACTCGGCTGATTCCTTGAGATTGCATGATGGTTATAGCATCCACGGCACCCGCAAACAGTATCGAGTTGACTTGTTTGCAAAGTTGTGTTTCGACCCTAGTTTCTGCCTGTATCGGGCTATCCTAGGGAACCGTTACGCTATCGAGCTTCACTTACACGTTCGAGGGTCGTATTTCAAGGGCGACGTGGTAAGGCCCCTAGCGGGTGCCCCGTCATAGTCTCCGACCTATCCTACACACGAACGATGGAAGCTACATGCAATTGGTGGGGAAGGGATGCCATTGATGCTCTGCATCGGGGCACCACCGCCACTGGCGTGAGTTTACCTCTCACGCTTGTGCTGTAGCTACTTCCGGGATTGTGGAATTGGGGTTTATGCCCACGTTTGACTTACACAAGATACACGTTACACATTACGAACAGTTTCGCTAAGACTGCCGCAAGAGGTATAGAGCGTGGTTACAATGTAAATCTAATGTACTTTCGCCCTGCTTTGCTCTGGTGGTGACCTATTAGAATCAGTCACCGTGCATTTATAATGCACTTAACCTGCCATCCGCAAATACACAATGGGGGTACTAGTGGGTTATTTCCTGCGACCAAGTTAACCGCACCCGGAAAACTGCGCTGACGCATGGGTTAGCCAGCGTCAACGCATAGGATATTCTCCGAGCGATTCCGCAAAGCATGGCCGCAATGGTGGCGCAAATGGTATTTAGCTTGTCGGCTTGCAGGGTCACAGCAATATTACATGCGCCCACTGTTGGGGCATAGTGGGCGAACCCGCTAGGGTTGCCACTGGTGCCGCGTATGGTCACACGCAAGGGAATGTCGTGATTATCCCGCAAGGGTTCCGACAGGCTAGTTTTTAAGGAATTTGGGCATGGCTCCGCCCTTACCGCGACGAACGACTATGCGTTGCGCAGTGAAGAAACTTCACCAAAAGAACCCGCGCCAGTGGCGCTTAGCGTGCGATAACGCTATTCAATGCGCCCATGTAAGGCGCATTGAATAGCGCGGCCTATCGGCCGCGCAAGGGTTTACAACCCGGCCACGTATGCCACGGCCACACCCGCTAGGTCAGCCGCCACACCTTTAAGGGTAACGGGTTCGCTCACCTCAACAGCGGCCTTACCCTTGCCGGTTTTCTTGATCGCGTAAGGTGTGGTCAACCAATCGGCCACGGCGGAAACAAGCTTTTTGTTGGGTGTGGCGAATGCGTCACCCACTGGGGCCATAGGTACACCATCGACGATGGTAGTCAGGGCTGACAAAACGTGCGCCTGCAAGCCCTTGAGTTGGGCAGCATTAAGGCTTTGCACCGTATCTTTAATAAATGGGCGGAACTGCCCGGCGCTCAATTGAGCGAGCGTTTTTTCTTGTGCTGCCTCAAGGCGGGCAGCACGTGGTGCGCGAATGGCGCTTACTTCAGTGTGGGCGGTTTTGGTTTTGCCGGTTTTGGTCTGCCATTGGATAGCATGTGCGGGTGCCACGGTGGGCAGGGTGGCGACTGCCTCAGTGGTGGCGACTGCCTCAGTGGTGGCGACTGCCTCAGTGGTGGCGACTGC
>CAZEOE010000166.1:0-1566 GCA_964513665.1 Candidatus Woesearchaeota archaeon
CTCATCTAATACATTCGCTTTTTTTATTTAAATATCTATTGATTAGGTTTGTATGAATAAGTTTATGTACAACGACTTTAAGGTTAGGAACAAAAGAGATTTAAATTGAGAATATCTGATTGTGACATGAAAAGAGTTGTCTTATATGCGTTTTTGTTTTTGCTTTTTTTAAGTGTTGTTTCTTCTGCAGATATTTCTGATCTGGATGCTAAAATTGATGTAGATGCGACAAAGGATGGGGCGAGAGAGAAGAGCAATGCATTGGTTGAGAAGGAGATAGCTATTCCTGAGGGGCTTAAAGGTGTTGCAAGGGTTGTTTTTGGAATTAAACAGGATGATAAATTGGATATCCAGACGTTTGTTTTGTATGTTTGTTTTTTAGTTTTACTTGTGTTGCTTATTCATTCTGCTGTCGAAGTGATGTTTAACGGATGGGTTACTTGGGCTATTTCAATTTGTGTGGCTTTGCTGGGTACAGTTTCAGGAGTTTTGAATGACGTCGTTGTATGGTATTATGGATTTTCTGATTTATTTAGTTTTCTTGAGAGATGGGGAGTTATTAGGCTGGCTTTTGCAGTAATATTTTTGCTATTTGTTTTTGTTGTTTTAATGAAATTATTTGGAAAGGCTAAGTCTATGAGGTCTTTTGAGGAGTTTAGACAGATGGGGCAGGATATAGGATTCATGGCCGCGATTGGGAAGGTTTATAGGGGCTCATACGAGAAGTGATTGTGTTTTATTTAACTTGAATAATTTATGTAATGGATGTATCAATTCATGTTAATTGTATAATGGATCAATTTGTGTTGTTGAGGGATGTTATCTATAATATGTCTCTTGGATTGGAAGATAATGTAATTTATTCAGAGAAAATTATCTGTTCGATTTTTAGGATCTTCTAAGTTCTTCCGCGCTTTTTGTTAGCTCGCTTAGTTTTCTCTGGTCTCTTTCTTCTTGTTTCTTTTTCTTTTTCTCTTTTGTTTTTCTTAGTCTGTTTTGAAGCATAGTTGTTGTGAGGTAAATTACCGCGATGAATCCAAGGATGAGGATTGTTAGGACAATCTTGAATGCCCAACCTTGTGGTTTAAATATCAAATCAAGTGCAGATTTTACCAGAAAGTATTGTATCTTTAATTGTGCAAGTATTGTTGAACATATTACTCCTGCTATAAAGGCTTTCCAGTCTTTTAATAATTCTGATGCGTTTATTGTTTTGAATAGGATTATTGTTATGTATATCCAGAGAAGAAGTATGCAGAAGAATGTAAGGGATATTTCATAACTGTATCCTATGAGTATTTTGAATACAGGCGATATTTTTCCAAGGAGTTCATGGATTGGCTTGAAGAATTTGTTTTCTGCTATAAATTTAGTCCATTCTTTTTGTAGATACTCTCTTTCTAGTTCTTCAAAGTCCTGAGGTATTTTCTCAGGGTCTATTGGAACGTCTTTCCCTATTACGTCTGATAGATCGGGAGCGTCATCAACGGCTTGAGAGTGTACAGTTAAAAATATCAATGATGCTAGGAGAATGACAAGTAAACTTGTTGCTCTTTTTTTCATAGG
>CAZEOE010000167.1:0-1555 GCA_964513665.1 Candidatus Woesearchaeota archaeon
ATACTCTCTCGGCTGTCTTCCTTCAGTCATTGTCCTTCCTCCACACTCTGTGTTGTTTTAGAAGCCAAGGCTTTCTCATGCATAACTGCCCTTGAAATCAAATAAGATATAGTCTCTTTCGTTGTGTAAGACAAATTGACAGCAAAACCCATAGCCTTTGACAAAGCGAATCTAAGCTCATCCAAAGCACCTTTCTTATCAATTTTTATCTCCTCATATAATTTATCATGTTTCAAGTCATATGCAAACAAAGGAATAAAACCTACCTTCATAGGATTTATTTTCAACTTGCCTAAAACGCTTGCAACATTATCTTTTATTTTATCTCCCTTCTTAACAACTACAGCCCCTGTCTTTATCGCAAGTTTTCCTCCTTCAACAACAACTTTCAGTCCAACAGAAGAAAGCTCTGAAATAGCAGGTCCAGGTATCAAATCAGTTGGTCCAGGTTCAATAGAAATATCTTCAGGAGCAATATCTCCCGGTCTCGCCTTTGTAGGAGATAAATTATCAGTCAAAATACCAGAAAGCTCGAAAGAATCAAGATTAGAAAACATCACCGCGGAGTCAGCCGGAATCTTTTCCTTCAAATTCTGAAGAACGCCCTTCTCACTCTGAGATATAGCTCTAAGAAGAACAGATTTCTTTATTACCCTTATATCTGCCTCCTTTCTTAATTTGCTTTTTATCTTCTGAAATTGAGAAGCAGGAAGACCTTTTGTAGATGCAATGAGAACTGTATGAGAAGATTTAATTAAATTCACAATTTCAGAAACATACTTCTTCTTTTCCTCTGGTATAGGCTTCAATCTATCCTTGCTCACTTTTTTCTTCATTTAAACCTCCACCTTCACAGGTTTTGTCATTGTTAATTTAATCATAACATTTCTTATGTTCTCTTTCTTCTTAGGCAGAGCATTTTCAATTGCAGAATAAACTGATTTTATATTTTGAATTATATCTTCATCCTTGGAGCTCTCTTTTCCGACAGTAAGTTTAATACTTGCCTCCTTGAGTCTTATTTTCACTGACCTTGATATTTTCTCAAGTATTTCTTTCACAGCTTTATCATCCTCAGTAGTAAGCATTCCCATCTGAGGCGACGGCATTTTTCCGGCAGGTCCCAAAACCTTTCCAAAAACAGAAGCTACCTTCGGCATCAACGGCGCAGAAGCAACAAAAAAATCATATTTCTTTACAAGATTTTTCAAACTTTTCTTATCTTTGTATCCAACAAAATCAGGCTCCCCAATCACATCTATAATCCCAGACTTCTTTGTCATAAAACCGCATACTTTCTTTGTCTTAAACACATGAGGTAAATTAACAACCAAGCTAAGCTGATCTCTCTTAGGATCTATCTTTTTCAAATTTACAATTAAGTCTATACTCTGATCAAACTTCTTCTTCTCAAACTTTCTCAATTCACTAAGTGCTTCATTCAGTTTCATATTGTCTCCTACATCACGACCCCGATGCATAGAACCTATCATCGAAGTATGTAGTCTATTGACATTTTCCCTAGAAATCAAGGCTTTTTAAACGTTTTTGTGAC
>CAZEOE010000168.1:0-1544 GCA_964513665.1 Candidatus Woesearchaeota archaeon
TTTAGAATAATTATTAAAGTTTGTGATATCTAATGTAGTGTGTATAAACTATATACTGCCAATAGAAAAACAGAAAAGAGACTTTACGAATATCTCGCTCAAAGATCAGATATTAAGAACAAACTAGATTTATTGAAAATTGAACCTCGAAAGAATATTGGGGCGCACAAACTTCACGGGAGACTCGAAGGTAAATGGGCTTGCTGGTTGGGTTCAAACATTAGAGCCATATATTCGATAGATGACAAAAATAAAATTATTTTTATTGAAGCAATAGGAACTCATAAAATATACTAATATTTGAATTCTTTTACTTTACCTTTCTTAATATTCTTTTCACTTGCAATTATCTGTCCCATCATATCTCTATCTTGAACTATCTCTCTTTCTTCAAGTTTTCTAATTTTATCTCTAATAGACTCCCTAATGAATTCAGTTTTAGTCATATAATTATGTTTTTTCATTACTCTTTCGATTGCATCTAAAAAGTTTCTTTCTAGTTTTAGGCTTACATTTTCCATTACTACTTAATACTACCAGGTAGTATATAAACTTTATGAATTTTCCAGTTTTCGGCATCGCCGTTAGGTAGTCCGATTCCTAGTCCGGGCGTCTCACACTCCTGTCACACTTAGGTGTTCGACAGTAAATAGCAATTTTTCGTGCAAGAAGTTATTATAGTAAAGTCTTTAATTTCTATTCTACTCAAATTATGAAGAACATTCATATTGTTGAAGAACATAAGTCTCTTTTTAGACACGCTACTAAAGATAGACAAACTTAAAGAACAAAAAGTACAGAGTAGGAAGTCCATAGATCATAATAACCACGTCAAGCGCGGGGTTTGGCAGGTTCTGTTCCCCATAATGTATATACTATAAGAAAGAATATAAAATCTTTCGTTTGTGAAAATCAAAAATTATTGGCGAGTAAATATTTCAATAAGCTTTTTTTCAACTTCCTTTATCTTGTCTAATTTTATTTTGCCTGCTTTGTATTCAACTGTAGATGATTCTGCTGTAAATAATATTGAGGGCATAACAAAACTATCGATCTTTAAACTACCTGATGCAAAATCTGAGTTCTTGAGATTTACAATGTTTTCATCGCTTCTAAATTTTTTTGTTATTTGAGATAAGATAATATTCTCACCTCTTAAAGTTGCAACAACTAAAGCAGGTCTCTTTTTAGATGATGATAAATCTGTATATGGAAAAGGCAAAACAACTACATCTCCTTTTACAAATCTTTCCATGCTTCTTCGTCCTCTTTCGATAACCAGTTCCTAGATAAAACCTTTTCACTTGCAAGCATTGCCAGCATCGCTTCGCTCATTCCTTTTTTCATAGGTCTTAATTCAACTCTATCAGAAAAAACAATAAGATTAACTTTAGAACCTTCCTCAAATCCAGCCATATCTCTGGCTTCCCTAGGTATACAAACCTGGCCTTTGTCAGTTATTCTAATCGTCCTTATTTCTTTGATTTCTTCATTCATCTTACATGTAAGAAATATAAGAGCTATTTAAGTTTTTCTGTTTCGGC
>CAZEOE010000169.1:0-1521 GCA_964513665.1 Candidatus Woesearchaeota archaeon
ATGTAGCTTAGTACGGAGTTCTAATCGTGTAGTGAGGTTCATAGTAGACCGCCTATTCTGTCTCCGATAATTACCGCCCACGTTATGATAGTTGGTAGGAATAGGGCGCTGCCTAATAAGAAGACCATTGCTAACACTAATTTAAGTGCTATAAAGTCTGATTCGTTATCTTTCAAGGTCTTCATAAGCGTTACCTCCCACAAACTTTTCTGATGTTTTTTCAAATGCTTCCTCAGCCTTTTGGCGTTTGATCTCTTGCTCTTGTTCTTTCTTGCGGGCACGGTACTTGCGCTGGTAGTCACGCTGATACTGTTTGTAATGATCTCGGTTAGCCTCACGCCAGCGTCGTGCTCGTTCTGTATCTTTCTTAGTCATGCTTCTTAGTCCGTTTACTCACTTGACCACCTAGCCTGCCAGCTATGCTTGCTAGTTCACGATTAGCTGCAAAGCCCTTAGGTACTTGGGTGGGCTTACTGCCACCTTTAGCACCGATCTTAGCGTAGTAGTCTGCGCCGTATAGTTCCTTGTTCGTTTCTGCGGCAAGTTTGCCTCCAATTTTGTTTCCAGCCATTTATACCTCCAATGTTCTAATAAAGTTAATTGCTTGCTCTGCTCCCTTAGCTACAAATACCGTCTGGCCTGCTTCTTCAAGAGCTGCTATCCAGTCCTTCTGTGCCTTACTCAACACTCCACCCTTAACCCTTTTCATCTCTAACCACACTGGGTTGTCATTGATGATGCAGAATAGGTCTGGTAATCCAGGACGTACACCCATCGCTTTGTTACGGTTCTTAACCTTCCATGATTTCGTGAATGTACTGTTGGGAATGTGTGAGTACTTATGCCCTTTAAGCTCTAGGTACTGCACGACTGCTATCTGTTCAGCCTCTTCAGTCGGTACTGGCAGGCTCATGCACAATCCCTCTGAATCATTACGCTGTCATTGTCAATTTTTATACTCGGTTCATAGTAGCCGACTTTGTTACCCCAACGGTTAGTGCCGTCGTAGGCTTTAACAATCTTGTGCTTGTTCTTTAAACCAGTAAACCTTCCGCTAATAATGTGTATACCCACACCATAGTGCTCAGCTACCATCTCGGCTGTGCATGGTGCAAGCTCCTCGATTGCTTCCAATACCCATGCCTCACGCTTTGTTAATTTAGGCTCAATAGCACGCAAGTAATTGTCTATTGAAATGTTACTCATCTTCCTCATCGCTATACCCCTCCTCGTATTCGTTGATAAGTTCTGCGGCGAAGTCTTGGAACAACTCCCGTCCTAGCTCGCCAAGTTCGTCTATGTCGTCTGCCTGTATGTCGAAGTAGACTTGGTGGCGGTCACGTGGACCGCCCTCGTCCCTCCAGCCGTAGTACAGGTCAAACCGTATCTGTTTACCCATATACCCCTCATATTTAGCGCAAGATAGCCTCGCACCCTTTCTTGTTTTGCTTTTTACAGTTGGTTATGTACTGACTGTGTGCTTTGCACCAGTACAACCTCACAACCATTGATGTGCTCATT
>CAZEOE010000170.1:0-1508 GCA_964513665.1 Candidatus Woesearchaeota archaeon
AGAAGGTGAAGATGAGCAATTCAAATCACTTGAACACTGATTAACACCCGTCCCATTAACATTTACACACCTACTATTCAAACAAGCAAGATAAGTCGGCTGAGTCTGCTGGGACAAAACACAATTTCCATTTGAGCATAAATAATTACTTGGGCAACTTATAGGAGACCCATATTCCAAACACGAATCAGAATCATAATTCCCACAAATCTGGTAAGTCGTAGCAGTTAAACAACTTTTTGTCGAATATGGGTAACATGTATGGCTACAGGAAGAACCTGTTGAAGGAGTACTGCTTCCTTCGAGTGCATCCGTAGAAGGTGCATTAAAAACAGACTCATACAAATCTCCAGAAGAAAAGGATACAAAAAAAACAACAGCTAATAAAAAAACAAAAGCGAAAACAAACAACCCTCTCTTATCCATTGTCAATCAAGCTAAAAATGATTAATAAATCTTTCTTAAAAATCAGACTCTTAAAAATTCCGACTCTAACCTACTTCAATAATACTTTTCAATTTTGGGTAGACTAAATTTACAAACTTAGAAACTTTCTCAGCATATTCCTTATTAACCAGATGACCATAATATTTCGTATGATTTCTTATACCTCTCAACTCATCCGTAAATTCAACATCAGAAGAAGAAAACCCGAGTTTTTTAAGATAAGAGACTGTCGCCTCATGAGAATAACTCTTATAGCCATCCAAAAGCATTTTAGCCTCAATTAATTCCCTCAAAACATCATACATATTCTCTATTACGTAATTTGCACTTTCTTCCGAAATAGGCATAGCATTAAAAAATATCAGTCTTTTCTCAGCTTCTTCCAATATGCTCTTCACTCTTGCAACATTTTCTTTACGAATTTTAACAATTCCCTTTTTCAGATATTCATCAAAACCTCTCATGATTTTATAGAACCTTTAAGTTTTATACCATTAATAATATTTTCTCTGAGGTTCTTACTTACATCATTAAACTCTTTAAAGTAGTGTATCTGTACTTTCCTCTGTAAAGTGTTCTCATATTTTATTAAATCTAGTTCTTTCTTTTTGTATCCAATTACAGCAACATCAATGTCTGACTCTTCAGTATCTTCTCCAGAAGAATAACTACCAAACAGAACGATTGTTGAACCAGGAAAATAGCTAGATAATTTGTCAAACAATCCGCTGGAATATATATTTTTTAAATTATAAACTCTCTTTAAATTAAATAAATCTGTATCATTCCTGTTTAGATTTATAGACAAAAGTATCTTCTTTTCTCTGTTTACAATACCCATATTTAACAATCTTTCAACAGATTTAGCTACCGCTGTTTGTGAAACCCTGACTTTCATCGCTATCTCCTTACCCATAAAAGATGTTGTCGGATTCTTAAATAAGAAGTCAATTATCTCATTATCAAGTTTTGTAAACTTTAGTTTATTCCAATCCATATTAGTTTCTTAAAGTAAACTTTTATTTATAAGTTTTTCTGTTAAACCACTATCAAAACATCTT
>CAZEOE010000171.1:0-1487 GCA_964513665.1 Candidatus Woesearchaeota archaeon
CTCTCACCTCTTTAATTACTTACTATCTCCTCCCCTCTTTTTATAGTTTTCATTTTCATGAAATTACCATTCTAAAACTCCTTATATCGTAAGCCAAAAATGAATGATTACAAAAGCTAAGATTAAAAATAATATACTCAGTAGGTAAAGTAAATATCCTCTCCAAAAATTCTTTTTTTCTATATAATCTTTTGGTAGAAAAATAGCCAATAAAAACTTTTTTTCTTGCCATATATTCATCTGTTCGATATTCTTTTTAAAAAATTTTTCTCTAACAATATATTGTAATATTCCAAATAAAGAGAAAAATATAACGACAAATATTAAAGCCAAATTTTTCACAATTTAAGTCTCTCAGTCCATTTATTTATACTTTTCTTTTTCACCGCTTTTCTCTCTCAAATCATCCACTCTTTTTATAGTTTTCATTGTTTATAAAACTTATAATGTCTAATTTAATTTTATAAGAAAATAAAGAGCGACAAGTGCTAGAGCAATAAACAACTCGCTTAGTATATAGAGTAGATAACCTCTCCACAAATGTTTTTTCTGAAAATATACTTTTGGGAAAAATAGCGCTAATCTTAATCTTGCATCAGCGTAACTGCTACCAATGTCCAAGTTTTTTTTAAAATACCTCTTACGAGCAAGATAATCCAGCCACAAAGAGAACATTACTGAGACAATCATTAAGAAGAGAAAGAAAATTTTAATCTCCATTTTTACCTCGACAACATATTTTACTGATTTTGTGCATTTTCGATTCGTCCTTCTCTTTATTAATTTTTAGATTCATTTTCAACTCACATATACTTCGGTTTTTATAGTTTTCATTTTAAGATAACTCCTGCAAATAAGAAGAACAAAGAAGCAATAAATGCCAAAATAGCCCAAAATATTGTCGCAGGACCTTCATACTTAAAACCCCGAATATATACTTCTTTTGTTTGCAGAACCTTAAAACCAGCAAAAAAAAACCCGAGCCCCATCACTGCCCAAAACAAAAAACTACTAAGATCTTCATGAAAAAAAGTATAGTAAGGTTTACCTAGATTCAAATATAAGAAAAACAATACATATACAAAACAATATTTTAGAATGGTCGGCAGACTCAACCAAACATCTTTACTTGTTTTTTTGCGATTATTGTTTTTAAAATATTCTACTATCTCCTTACCAATAGAAAAACCAATTAATCCACTAAAAAACGCATGAAATAAATCAATTTCATTTCCTATTAAAAGAAAAGGAGCAACAAAGATCATAGTAAGTAATATTAAGATATAATTTTTTTTAATAAAAATCGTATTTTCTTTCCTTTCCATTTTTACCTCGACAACATATTTTACTGATTTTGTGCATTTTCGATTCGTCCTTCTCTTTATTAATTTTTAGATTCATTTTCAACCCACGTTCACTTTGGTTTTTATATTTTTCATTTTATCATAACCTCGGTATATTATCTAACATCTAACAAATTATAATCT
>CAZEOE010000172.1:0-1485 GCA_964513665.1 Candidatus Woesearchaeota archaeon
ACCTCTCTAATCCTTGCACCAAACTCTTTCCAGTTCAATTTATAAATCTAAAAAATATATATTCCAATGAAAGAATACTATTTCCTCTTCGCAATAGCCTTCGCCTTCACAATATTCGCTGTTGTCCAGGACCTTAAAAAAAGAGAAATAGCTAACTGGTTAAACTTTTCACTTATTGCGATAGCTTTGTTCTACAGAATCACTTATTCCATCATAAAAAAAGACGCGTCATTCGCACTTATTGGCTTCTTTACATTTGGAGTATTCATAGCTCTATCCTATATGTTGTATTACTCAAGCGCCTTCGCAGGAGGAGACGCAAAACTCCTTATGGCATTCGGTCTCATCGCTCCATTCTCAGAGCTAAATGAAGTGCTATTAAACTCTATAATCTTTATCTTTGTTTTATTCACAGTAGGCACTGCCTATTCCATAATATATTCAGCAGGAATAGCTATAAAAAATCTTAAAAAATTCAAAAAGGAATTAAGCTCTAACATAAAAAAACAAAGCTACCTTTCCTTAATATCTCTCCTTGTTTTTATAGTATATGTCTTTCTCTCATTGAAAAAGAAAACCCTTCTACCTCTTTCAATAATATTCCTCATACCTCTTCTTTATACTTATGTAAAGTCAATCGAAATATGTCTCATCAAAAAACGCAAACCCTCTGAACTTACAGAAGGCGATTGGCTGGTTTCAGATATACGCCTAAAAAACACAGTTATAAAAAAGACAGTTCACGGCCTATCTTTAAAAGACATAGCCTTAATTAAAAAATACAACAAAGAAATAGAAATAAAAGACGGTATACCTTTCTCTCCCGCCTTCCTTATTTCCCTAGCCCTTATGGCACTGGTCTCCTTATTTTTAGAGGCTTCTCTTTTGGAACTTCTTCTTTCTTTTCTTCCTTGATTATCTCTTTCTTTACTGAAATTATTTCTCTGTTTATCTCTCCTTTAATTTTTTCCAAGTCCTCTTTTTGAGCAGAGATTCTCTTCATATCCTTCATACTTATGTCGTACTCAGGAACTATCTCTCCGATAATTTCTCCCAATTTATTCTCAACAATTATATGTACTTTTTTAGTCTTCAGACTCCTCTCAATTTTATCTTTTAATTTATCAGTAAACTTTCCAATTTTTTCAAGAAAGACTTTTTTATCGCTCATCCTTTCCTTAGGCACAATTAACAAATGTCCCTTGGACAAAGGATTTATTTCAAGAACAGCTAGCGCCTCATTACTCTCTTCTACTATAACGCTATCAATTTCCTTATTTGCAATCATCCTGAATATCTTCTGAGTCTTCTGCTGTTCAAGCATTTCCTCTATTGCCTCATCAGACATCTCATCTATCTGTTTCTCAGCCTCCTCCCTCTTGTCCTCAGGAAGCTTCCTAACTTGCTCCTTAAGCTGATTCTTCAATTCGTTTATCTCTTCTCTCTTCAAACTCATATTCTAAACAAAAACCAGCCTTATATAAA
>CAZEOE010000173.1:0-1460 GCA_964513665.1 Candidatus Woesearchaeota archaeon
CTGCTGACGGCCTACGTGCAGGCCCGCCACACCGGGACATTCCTGCTGACGAGATAGTTCCTTCCGCGCCGCTGCGCGGCCCAGCCGGATCGGTTTCCTGCGGGCCGCGCGGCGGGATATAGAGAGGTGACGACATGAGCAAGTACAGCGCAGCCCGAACGGTCTGGAAGGCGCTCTGGACGTGGGCGCAGACCATCGGCGTCGTGGGCGCGGCGGACGTGCTCGCGGTCGAGTGGCCCGAAGACGCGACGGCGGAGCGCGTGATCGTGTATTGCCTGACCGTGCTCCCTGCGATCTGGAGGGCGTTGGAAAACTGGCGGAAGAACAGCGGGCCGGGCGGACTGCCGCGCTGGGAATGGCGCGATCTGCTGGTGTGGCTCCAGGACAAGCTCGGGCTGACGCTGCTCGTGCTCCTGCTGGCCGGGTGCGCCACGGCGCAGACGGAGGCGCGGATCAGCCAGACGGACCCGGACGGGTTCACTGAAAGCGTGGAGTTTAAGACAAGTGGCGTCGTCACCTGGGGTAGCAGCCAGGACTTGCAGCGCGGCGATCTCGACTACACCTGGGGCGAAGGCGAGCACTTCAAGGCGGGCGGCAGCGCGACGAACCAGCAGGCGGCGGACCCGGTGACCGACATCCTGGTGCGGCTGGTGGAGCGGCTGATGCCGCCTCCGCCTGTGGTTGTGCCGGAACCAGAACCTGAACCTACGATAGAGGAGATCGCGCCATGAAGGTGCCAAGCGACGACGAACTCGGACTGTCCGGCCCTTCGCCAATGAAATCGGAAGGCTCCTGGACCGAGAAGCTGAACAACGAGATCTTAGATCTCATCTACGACAAGTACAGCCTCGGCAAAGAGCACCCGCTGACCACAATCGAAGTCGTCGGCGTGCTGGAATCGGTCAAGCGCATCCTGTTTCAGGCGGCAGACGACCAAGAGGAGGAGGACGAATGATTGCCATGAAGTGGCTACTGTGTGTCGCGCTCGCGCTTGCGGCGATGGGCTGCACCACGACGAGCACGCTGCCGGACGGGACCATTGTGGTGACGACACCGGATTGGTCCGCGATCTACACGGGCGTCGAGGCCGCGCTGGCGCAGTACGAGCGGATCGAGGCGCGGCGGGACGCGGCGCGTGCTGCGGGCGACGCCGAGCGGGCCGAGAGGCTGGACGCGATTCTGGACGCAATCATGGCGGCGGTCGAGGACGCGAAATGAGCGAGACGCCGACACCCGTACCCAGCCGCCGCGCGGGCGACGACCACACGCATCCGCTCCTGGAGCACCGACTGGCAATGGTGGAGCAGCACGTTAGCGGAACGATGATTGAGGTACAGAAGGCGCTGGTCAAGCTCGCCCGCGGCGAAGAGGTGTTTGCGCAGGTCCAGGACGACATCCGCGAACTGAAGCACGGCATCGAGAAAATCGTCGATGGCCTCACGGCGGGCCGCAAGTGGAGC
>CAZEOE010000174.1:0-1449 GCA_964513665.1 Candidatus Woesearchaeota archaeon
TATTTTACACATACTCTATCTACACACTTGCTCATATTTTCTTTAAATCCTCAGCAATTCTAAGTCCCTCAAGAGAATCTTCAACCATATCAGGAGACTCATTTATTATTTTTATCTTCTTCCCCTTAGGAAGATTCTTCAAAAGAGTTTCCCACATCACCCTTTCAGTCTTTATATGGTGTTTTTCTCCTTTATCTCCGTATACAATTCCCGAAAAATGGCAATGCCATTCGTCTTCAGGAAACATCTTTTCTATTTTTCCGTAATCAACTATCTTATCTCTAGCTAAAATATGCGCAAAATCTATACAAAAAGAGCATCCAGTCTCATCCACGAGCGCCCTTATTTCCTCAACAGAGCCAAAAACGTTTACTTTTCCCATGGTCTCAGGCGCTATCTTTATCTTCCATTTGTTTCTCTTTATCTCGCCCATAATTTCAATTATCCCTTTTGTTACATTCTCCAAAGCGCCTTGTCTATTGTCTCCATAATATCCAGGATGAAAAACAACAACCTTTGCCCCGAGAAGCTCTCCAATTCTACAACAATCGAGTATCCTCTTTTTAGTAGCCTCCCTCTTTATTTTATCATCAGAATTAAGATTAACAAAATAAGGCGCGTGTATGCTAAGCTCAATTCCCAAACGTTCAGCCTTACCGCGTATCGAAGCACATTCATGTTCTTTAATGTAAACACTATAAGTAAATGCAATCTCACACGCCTTCAACCCTAATTTAGCGTATTTTTCTAGAACCTCTTCAGCGCTCTTGACAGGCCCAAGCCCCGCAGGTCCAAACAAAATAGCCATAACTCAAACCAAAAGTCGCTTATTTATATAATTTTACAAAAATCAAGCCAATAACTCCTCAACCTATTACAGAGATATAAACGATTGATAAAATACTTAATTAATACTATAATTTATTGTTTAAGGTTCTTCTCTTTTTATAATGTCTAATTTATCAAAATCTTTATCAAAAGAAATTATCCTATTCAATTTTAATGAAATCGCACTCTGTAAAATAATAGAGTCTTCATAATCCAAATTATATTTTTCTAACGAGGAAAGAGCTTTAATCCTATCTTTAACAGAAACTGAATATATCTTTAGCCCTTTATATTGTTTTAAGCTTGTTAAGAAAGTTAGTATGTTCTTCTTTTCTATACCATTTCTTACCATCGAGAGGACTATGGAGTCTATACTGAATGAAGTTATGAAAGCAGATTTTTTCCCTTCTAATATCTCTCTTAAAAATATTTTACATCTCTCCGTCTTTCCCTGCTCCAATAAAACTTCTAAAAATATATTAGTATCTATGAGCATGTTTTTTTACCACTCCATCCCATGCTTCATGCTGTAATTCCACAGAAGTTTTCTTAACATGTTTCATTATTCCAGAAATAGCTTCTATTGGATCCTCCGAGATAGGTGACTCAATTTCTTCTTCT
>CAZEOE010000175.1:0-1439 GCA_964513665.1 Candidatus Woesearchaeota archaeon
ATAAGACAAGTGCCTTCGGATATTCCTTCTCAGAGATATTCAGGCATATGGGATATTAAGATACTTCTTGTTGCCGTATCTTTGAAGAAAAAGAAGAGGAAAAAACTTCCTGAGGATAACATTATTAAGAGTCTTGGTTTAATTGCAAGAGAGATAAAAGAAAGATATGATCTTAATGATAAAGAAATCGTAAGTTTAATCGTCAAGCAAATTGAAGACGGCCCCGATAAAAGAGGAGAGCTCATACCTCTGTCAATATTCTCTAAGGATATTGGCGCCTTGGAGGCTCTTTGCAAGTATCTAAAAGAAAATATGGGGAAGAGCTACCATCAAATTGCTGTTGAATTGAAGAAAGATGACAGAACTATATGGGCTTCATATAATAAGGCGGTTGCTAAAAAATCTAGTAAGTTTGTGGGTGATGGATCAAGGGGATATATTCCTTATAGCGCGCTAAAAGAAAATAAAAGAACTGTGTTGGAGAATTTGATAATATATATGAAAAAAGAGGGTATGAGATTCAGCGAGATAGGAAAGAGCATAGGCCGAGACCCTAGAAATGTAAGGACAATCTATAAAAGAGCTTCAATCTAAAAATTTAAATAGGTAAATTGTGATAGTTCTGCTGGAGTAAAAATGAGGTATTTTGTTTTGTTGGGGGTTATCGTGTTGGCTCTTTTTGTTAGCGCTTCTTTTGTTTCCGCAGGAATATTCGACAGGTTGTTTGAGAAAGTAGGCCTTAGCCCAAAGGATGTGAGTGTAGATGTCGTTGGAATCAATCCTGTTATTGTAAGTGTTTATAACGAAACACTTGTTAGCATTAATCCTATACAGGCGAGTATAAGAAGTGTTCAGTTTGTAGTGAATGTCGCAGATATTGATGGGGTTGGAGACATAAACTTGTCAAGCGTGCGCGCGAATTTCAGCAAAACAGGAGAAGGAGATAGGATGAATAATTCGTGTAGTGTTATAAGCGGACAGAGCACAGCTAATAGTCAGAATTTTAGCTGTACAATTTCAATGTGGTATTTTGATGCACCGGGTATATGGGATATAAATGTTATTGCTAATGATATAGGAAATAAAACAGAGATTATAAATGGAACTCAGACAGTGTATTATGGAGAGCTTATAGCTTTTGATGTTAGCTCTGGAAATATAGGTTTTGATCCTGTAGTTCCGGGAGCGTTAAATGTAAGCGCAAACAATGATCCAACTAGCTTTAATAATACGGGAAACCGTAATGGAAATGTATTTGTAACTGCTAAGGATCTTATTGGAGAGGATGATCAAAGTAAGTCTATAGGAGCTGGGAATTTCAGTGTGGGAATTACAACAGGAGTTAGTGAGCCTGAATGTGGAGTATCTAGTTCTAGTTCTTTGATAAATGCGACAAGTGTAGATGTCGCTACACTCAACAGAGGGAATTTGAGTCTTGG
>CAZEOE010000176.1:0-1418 GCA_964513665.1 Candidatus Woesearchaeota archaeon
CAAACTCAATCGAGCCTCCGACAACTCTCAAATCAAATCTATCCTGCTCTCCAACTAAGTTAGTCAAATAAACTTTATTATATCCCTCAGAAGAAATGTTCTCAAACAAAGCAATCAAATTATTTTCATCAACTTCATAAACTTCCACTCTCGGAGTTCCCGAAACAATCCGCGGATAAATAGTTATATCTTTCTCGTTAGTCAAATTTCTCTCAAAAGTCACTCGAACATAATCTCCCTCAGGAATCTCCTCGCTCCAGTTTCCATCAAGCTCTCTAACGCTCTCATAAATATCAGAAATAAATTCCCTAGAAGAGTCCAAATGCTCAGCAGAAGAAATAAGAATTATCTCGAAAGTCTGCTCTGACAAATGAGGAACAACCCACTCAACATAATCTATAAGTCCATCATTGTCTAAGTCATCAAATCCATAAGGATCTAAATAAATTCCCTGCTCCTTCCATAATATCTTCACTCTTGAAGAATCTTCAAAAGCAAACTTCTCATCTATGTTTGTGAACGCCAAAACATTTTCATATCTTACATCTGAAGGCCCTACAATCTTAACTTCCTTGCCCCGAGATGTCACTTTCTCAACAGCGTAAGGCGCAGGCGTCTCGTACACGACCTCAACAAAATCAACACCAGAATCAAAACCAACTTCTATCTCCTTCCCGGGAACAATCAAAGACTCTTCCAAAATAACATTAGCACTTATGCCTCTTTCACCCCTATTTCCACCCCTAACCTTTATCTCATCATCCCTAACTTCGCGTCTCTCTACAGAATCTCCCTCATCGTTTTTCTTCTCAACAACAACATTATCCGCACTCAAAGGAAGCTCAACACTCAAGTTCCCACTGCCATTCACATCTAAAATCTTAATCCATCTAACAGGTTGCCCAAGTCTTATCAAAGTCAAATTAGCACTTGAATTTGTCTCAACAAGAGTTTCATTTAAAACGACTTCCTCAATATTAGAAACAACCAGCGCTTCATCACTTACAGAAAACAACTCCTCGCCCTCAAAATTCAATTTAGCAGTTATATCCAAACTATCATTCTCAAAAACAAAACCAAGTTGACCAAGATCAAAACTGACATTATAAACTAAATCTCCTAAAAATTCCTCTCCAAAACCATTCTCAACAATTGAATAGTCCGTGCTTATAACAATTTTTCCATCATCTAAAGAAACCTTAACATAATCATCTTCAACACTCGATCCATTCACCTTCACGCTTCCTTGAACTATCTCCGCAACCTCATTTTCCCCTAATGAATAAATGTAATCCTCTCCCTTTTTCACAATTCCAGAAATTACCTCTCCAGGAGAAAGTTGCGGTTCTCCTCCACTCCCTGCATCCGATCCAGCATCATTTCCAGAAGCAGAAGAGTCGGATGTTCCCCCAGAAGAA
>CAZEOE010000177.1:0-1418 GCA_964513665.1 Candidatus Woesearchaeota archaeon
TCGTCCACCGGCGTGTACTCCAGCACGCGGTCGTGCCCGCCGTAGCCCTTTACGATGTTGCCTGGGGTGAAGTAGGCGGCGCGCTGGGCTTCGGCCTCTGCGGCCTTCTTGGCGCGGGCGCCGGCCAGGCCTTTCTTGGGCGCTTCGGGCGCTGGTGCAGCCGGCTCGGCCGCCATACCCAACTTCTCGCGCGCCTTGTCAATGACCTTCTGTGCCCACAGCTTGTAAGAGGCTTCTTGGAAAGCCTGCTTGGCAAACTCGCCTGTCTTGATCGACTCCCACTGCTTGTTGAACCGCGCCTTCAGCATGGGCGACAGCTTTGTGACGTAGCGGTTGTCAAACGGGTGCTCAAACCCACGCGCAATCATGTCCAGGGTGGCGCGGTCGCGGGTGATGCGCCCCATGCGTTCCTCTTTGGACTTGCGCTGCGGCGGTGTGGAGGATGGCGCGTCTAGTGCGACACGCATCTGGTCGGACAGCGCCTCCTGCATCTTCTGGATGCCCTGGTGGTAGGGGTCTGCTGCCTTGGCTTCACGGTCTGCCTGCTGGCGCAACCCATCGCCAGCCGCTACGCCAACGTCCTCATCGGTCAGGCCGGTCGCGTCCATGTAGTCCTGCACGCTGATGACGCCATCCAGCAGGGCTTTGTCCTGATTGGCAAGGTCTTCAGCGGTCAGCTTGGATGCCTTGGCTTTTGCTGCAGGCTTCGCCTCTGCAGCCTGCTCCACCTCGCGGATCAGGTCGGCCATCGCCTTGACGTTGCGGATGGTCGGATGCTGGCCGCGCCAGTTGCCGGTCGTGGTCAGATACCAGCCGGGAGTGTCGGCCTTGACGGTCCAGTCCTGGCCGTCGATGGTCACGATGTCGCCGTCGTTGTACGGGTTGAACATCGAGACTTTGGTGGGGTCGCGGCGGGTGCCGGTGGCTGCAGGCGTTGCAGCGCCACCAGCCTGCGCTTGTGCCCGCAGCTTTCGGAACTCTGCTTTGGCCACGCCAGGCGTGCCGTACTCGTCCAGGTTGTCCTGAAAGGCCTGGTTGCTGATGGTGGCCAGCGGCTCGTCAAACGTGACGGTGTAATCCGACCCGTCCACGGTCACGGTGATTTCTTGCGGGTCACGCGCCTGCTTCGGCGTCGGCTCGGGCCGGGTGATTTCCAGGCGGGCGTCGTCCTTGAGGACTTCGTAGACCTGCTGACTCGCATCGTCGTACCAAACGATCTTGTTGTCGTCGGTGCGGAAGATCAGGCGGGTGTCGCGCTTGTCCTGATTGCCACGCGCAGTGCCGGCCCAGTTGGTCCCGCCTGCCTCAACTTTGCCCGACAGGTGGATGTAGCCCACACCCTCGTCGCCACCGCCGTGATTGCGGTCGCCTCGGAACTGCTCGGTCTGGATGGTGGCGCGCTGGCGAATCCAGTCATC
>CAZEOE010000178.1:0-1415 GCA_964513665.1 Candidatus Woesearchaeota archaeon
TATGATCCGCAAGTGCCGCTAAGGGACGGGATACGGCGAGCGGTCGAGTGGGCAACGACGTACTGGAATACGAATGGACGACAAACAAGCGATGTTGCAGATGAGAGCGGTTGCAATCCAGTTCTTACGGGCGCTTGAGGATGACATGATAGCGCGGGGCTTGATTGACCACCATGACCGGGCGTGTATCACCCGGCAGGAACGGCGGGCGGCGCGGATTGACACAACCGCCGCCGATGTTGTATCATTGCAATAGTTAGCTAACTGAATACAGCCACGGGCTGAAAAGCAAGCGGCGGAGAACCTATAACGGGTTCCCCGCCGCTTTTTTGTTTTACCGATATGAACTTCATCCAACGATTCTCGTTCGCCTGGCGGGTCGCCCTCGAAGGCAAGGCCAGCGCGCTCATGGTCCCGACGTGGAAGGACGGCGCGCCGTCATATCCCGAAGCCAGTTTCGAGAACATGGTCAAGTACGGCTATCGCAAGAACGAATTGATATTCGCTTGCGTTAGCAAAACGGCGGCGACGGCCTCATTCGTCCGGCTAGAGGTCAAGCGCGACACTGACGACGCGCCGCTCGACAAGCACCCACTGCGCGCCCTGATGGCCCATCCTAACCCGTTTATGGACGAGTACGACTTCTGGTACTCGGTCGTGATATTCCAGAAGTTGGCCGGCGGCGCGTACTTCGAGAAAGAGCGCGACCGGGGCGGCCGGGTGATCGCCCTGTGGCCGTTGCGCCCCGATTGGGTGCGGCCGGTGCAATCACAAAGCGCATTTATAGGCGGCTATGAGTACGCTGTGCCGGGTGAGCCGGTTGTCAGGATGCGGGCCGAGGACGTTCTGGATTTCAAGCTATTCGACCCGCTCAACATGTATCGCGGCTTTCCACCCGCGGCCGTGGCCGGGCGTGTGGGCGATGTAGACAACGCCACGACCGACTACCTAAAGCTGTTCATGGAGCAAGGCGGCACGCCGCCGGGGTTGCTCAAGACCAAGAGCGTACTGCAACCGCAGCACATAGCCGAAACCCGCGCCCGATGGGTGGAGCGTTACGGCGGCACAAAGAACTGGGCCGCGCCTGCCATTCTCGACCAAGACCTTGAGTATCAGGCTATCGGGTCGTCGTTCAAGGACATGGGATTCGAAGTGCTTGACGCCCGTAGCGAGGCGCGCATTTGCATGGTGCTGGACGTGCCGCCGATTATCGTCGGCGCGAAAGTCGGCCTCGACCGGGCGACCTATAGCAACTATGCCGAGGCGCGCCAAGCGTGGTGGGAAGATAGCTTGACGCCGCTTTATCACAACTTCGAGAATGTCATCAACAACGATCTCGCGCCTGAGTTTGGCGCCGGCCTCAAGTGCGAATTCGACTTCTCGACCGTGCCCGCCTTCCGCGAGCAGACCGACGC
>CAZEOE010000179.1:0-1412 GCA_964513665.1 Candidatus Woesearchaeota archaeon
GCTGTCAAGAGAAATCGTCACTCGTCGTATTCCCAGTCTTCCGGCTGTTCGTGCTCCGGCTGCGGGTCTTCGACTGGCTCGAGCGTCCGTACCATGTTCTGTTCTAGGTACGGGTTCTTGCGCTCGTACCAAGTTGTCCGCGTCCCTTCGTGCAGCCTGCGACTCTTCTCGTACCCCAGCTTCGCCATGATCCCGGCCACCCGCTGGGCGTCCTTCCCGGTCGCCTTCGCGACACTCACGTCCAGCAGGCGCCAGATGTCGTGGAGGGAGATCGTGTCCGACTCGATCCGTCGCAGCTCCGACTCCCACGGGTCGTCCGCCTTGTACTGGTCCCGCTCCGCCTGCGCCTCGTCCCACAGGCGCGGATCCAGCCTGATCGGCTCCCCGAGCATCGCGCGCCAGTTCGCCTCGGCCCAGAGCTGGTCGCGATCCAGCCCCTTCGCGTCCATGTAGTGGACCCTCACCGGCCAGAAGCGCCGATCCCCGGTCGTCGAGTGCAGGAACACGGCGTCATTGGTCGTCGCGATCGGAACAAATTGGCGCTTTCTCATGCTCGAGGTCCGCGCGTAGGCCGCCCGAAACGGCCCGTCTTCCTGACGGCTCAGGAAAGCCTTGATTTCATGGACCTTAGACGGGCTATTCCCGATCAGCTCCGCGGACTCACAGATCCAGACCCCGTTCGTCCGCTCGACGGTTTCCTTGGGGTCGGCCCCGAGCGGCAGGCTGTCCGAGAACCATGGCTCGCCCAGGGTGCGGAGGACCGTGCTCTTGCCGATCCCCTCCGGTCCGACGAGCACAAGGCACTCGTCGAACTTGCACCCGGGCTCGCGAACGCGCTTGACCGCTGCCTCGAGCGTCAGGCGCCCCACGGCCTGCGTGTAGGGGGTGTCGTCCGCCCCCATGAACTGCGACAGCCAATGGTCCAGCCGCAGTTTCCCATCCCAGCGCAGGCTGTCTAGGTAGTCCCGTACCGGGTGATACGAGTCCTCCGCCCCCAACTTCGTTAGGCACGCGTCCAAGATGTGCGCGTAGACCTTCGGGATGCCCCCTTGACCCGCGTCACCCGGCCTCCCTGGCCGGCGGGTAGCGTCCTGAATGGCTATCTGGATGGCCGCAAGATCCAGCTCCTCCATCGGATGCTCTGGTTCCCCGTGCATCGAGACCGTCAGCCGCCCCGTGAACTCGTTGAGCCGCACGCGGATACCGTTCAAAGACAGTACCCCGGCGACGTCCTCTTTGACTCCCATTTTCCGTCCTCCTGGAGTCAAGTTTGCGGCCGGTGTCAAGCCAGGCACCCACTTTCGCGGCTCCGGACCCTAATACGTCCCCTATAGGTATCTTCGAATGTTATTGCACCCTCATAACACGGTACGGAAGGGCGCCAGCCTGACATTGTTACCTTTCTACTCAGC
>CAZEOE010000180.1:0-1404 GCA_964513665.1 Candidatus Woesearchaeota archaeon
TGCGGTAAAGACTGCCAACTAAGTCTGTGAGCGAGTCTCCGTTCGCGTCGAACCCTTGGTCATCCTTTACCCCTGCGGTGTTCCCCCTGAAGATGGCGTTCTGTTGATCTTGAACGAGATGCCCGACGAAACCAAAGACGTTTGCAGGGGTTGGTGTGGTGATTTCGTCAAAGACGTTCCCATACTCCATGTTGTACTGCCCATAGGGTACAGGCATACCAACAGGAAGTTGGCTAAAGGTATAATCGACTTGCGCGGGGAAGTTTGCATACAAAGCATGCAACGTCCCTTGTGCCTGTGTGTTCACTTCCTCTGTATTATTAATGATGCGGTTGAATGAAGCCAACTGCATGTCCGCGTTGCTGGCATCTGTCAACTCTGGTTCATCGTATCCGACAATAAGAGAGAAGCAACTCCACGGGCCGCGCGGAGCCACCTGTATCCCTTGAGCGGCTTGATACATATAGCCGTCAGGGTGCCTCATCGTATTCCCTGCAATCACGTTGTTATAGCTTGCGCCGAAGATTGTTATGCTCATCGCGGCACCGTGTTCTGACGGATGATATTGTCAAACGTCCGGTTATTACAGAATGCGGCAGTCACAGTTACAAAGTCGCCGGATGTTCCTGCACCAGAAGTGATGAGGTCGGGTGCTTCCGTCAACGTCACTTGCCCCGTAGTGTCCGCGGCGATAGTCTCGGTAAAGTACGTTTTCCCGGCGTGAGTCCCTTTCACAATCGTCACAAGGAACCCTGCACCTGTCGTTGGGCGAATGGCTGTAGAGACATTGGTAATCGATCCCTTGCCACCAGACAAGGTGATGGTGTTGCCTGCCTTCGCTGTGACATATCCCGTCTTGACCACGGAGTAAGCGAGGTCAGGTCCACTTGACTCTTCGCGGCAGTTGGTGATGGTATTGCGGTACACCCAGTTCCTTTGGGCGCAAGCCATCTTTTTACCGGTAGCTAAACTCCCCCCGTGAGGTATCCAGTAGCAGCTGAAGGCGATAGCACTGCCAATCCAGATGGCGTAATTGCCTGGGGTGGTGTAATCAAACATGTCGTTAAGACAGTTGATGTCGTTGTCTCTGACGATGTTTCCCGACCCCCACAGGACGAAACACCGCGACTGATACGGGCCAGCGGGCACTTCATCCCATGAGGTCGGGATCACCGTGTTCTGCTCGATGATGAAGTTATCTCCATAGATTTCCAGATGAGGCCAATCCCCTTGGCCATCCAACATCCCTTTCACCCGTTCAAAAGTGTTCCCACGAAACGCCAGTCCAGCAGTGGCGCATCCGTACTCAACACGGAAGACTCCCTTTTGAAAGGTCATATCGCGGAAGATGACACCAGCCAGATTGCCCGTTGTCGGCGCGACGGTAGCGCCCCGCCATGTGAT
>CAZEOE010000181.1:0-1392 GCA_964513665.1 Candidatus Woesearchaeota archaeon
CTTGCGCGGAGCCGGTCGGCAGACCGGTGAAGCCAATGTAGCCGGTGAACAGCACTTTTTGCGCGTTGGCGAAGGTGATGCGGATAGCACGCTTTTCCTTGTTGTCGGAGGCGGCCTTCAGCGCGGCGAAACCGGCATCCGCCGGGTCCCAGATGCAGGAGCCGGAGAAGACGATCGGGCTCGCCGCGCCGGGGATCTGCTTGCGCACCAGGTCGTGGATGGTGGTGGTGTCGATCTGCTCGAATTCGCCGCCGGATGCCTGCACGTCGGTGACGATCTGCAGCGAGGTGCCGAAGGTGACGACCTGCAGATCACCCGAGACGTGGGTGTCGTAGCTGGTGGTGTTTTCGCCTTCGAGCTCGACGGTGTTGCTGCCGGCGTTGACGTTGGCCGCGCGGAAGATGCGGTCGTCGACCTGGTGCATGCCGATCATGTCGGACAGGTAGAGGAAGTCGCCGTTCGACGGGTCGGACCCGACATAGGTGACGACGCCGGGGTTGGCCTTGGTGACGGCGCTCACGTCCTGCGCGCTGCTCAGCGCGGACTGCACGGCGATTGCGACGCCGGACCAGATGCTGACATTTGGCATTTCGATTCTCCTTTTTGCTGGTTAACTCAGAACATCAGGGGCGTTCGCCGCGTTGAAGAGGCGCACGGAGAACTCCATGTCGATCACGCCGACGGCTTTTTCGCCGTCCTCGAAGCTGATCTCGCAGCCGCGGTAGTGGGCTGCCACACTCTTGCCGGCGACGGTCAGGGCGCTGGCGAGCGCGGTTTCGACTTCCTTGGCGATCAGGTCGAGCGTGTCGTCGGGCGCGGTGACGGCCGAGGCCATGCCCATGACGCGCACTTCGACGTCGCGGTCGATCAGTGCAGGCGTGTGCACAGTGCCCGGCGCGACGGCCTCGCGCACGACGTGGATCGCCAGCGCCGGCAGTTCGGAGACCTGCAGCGGGTGCACGCGGTAGCCGTGCACGCGGCTGCCGGTGGTCGCGAGGCCGGTCAGGCGCGTGGCAAGGGCGGCACGCAGCTGCTGGCGGACGTGGTCGGCCATGTCAGGTCGCCGCCAGGATCAGGAGCACCAGTGCGCCGTCGTCCTGCGGCTGTACGTCGGTGACGCGGTAGGTCACGGCGCCGATCAGCAGCGTGGCGCTGCCGCGCACGAGGTCGGCGAAGTCGCTGGCCACGCCCAGCGCCACCGGCTGCGCACCACTGACCACGCCGAGCTGCTCGAGCGCGGCACGGTCGAAGATGATGTTTTTGCTGACCCCGGTGCCGCTGCCGTTGGCCTTGTAGGTGGCGGCGGTGGCGAATTCGTCGGCGTTGAAAAACGCCGCGAGGTCTTCGGTCATGGGCATCGGATCAGCGCGCGAAGATCGCGCCCCTCGCCTG
>CAZEOE010000182.1:0-1389 GCA_964513665.1 Candidatus Woesearchaeota archaeon
ATGGTGGATATAAACATTTCCAGAGGCAGGAAACGCCTTTTGAAACCGTCCGGTCAGGGGTTTGAAACCATCCCAACCGGGAAATGTACGGTTGTCTTGAAAAACCATGACGGAAGATATGACGGGTGGAACTCCGAAAGTCCTCTGTATCCCAATGTGTCTTTTGGGAAGAGGATGCAGGTCATTGTGTGGGACAGGAACTTCCTGGATTCGCACCGCAGGATATTATTTACGGGAGTGATCTCCGACATCCGCCCGTCTGGTTACGGTGCGGACGCAATCGTTACCATCCATTGTGTTGACGGGATGGACTATCTCAGGCAAAATGTCGCCCGCGTGCCGCTGAATGAAAACATCACCGTTGATGCCGCAATTGGCGAGATTTTGGACGCGGTAAGTTATCCATACGAAAGAAGTTTGGAATCAACCGTCGAAACGATTGATTACTGGTGGGCGTCTGGAAATAAGCGGGCAATGTCGGAAATAGAAGATTTGGCATTATCGTTCTTGGGGTATTTTTACTGCGACGTGAACAATAAAGCGACCTTCATCAGTCGCAGTAATGTCCCCGCGCTTGAAGATGTTGACGATGTTGGGTTTGTTGAGTTTTTTCAGGATACATTGTTAAAGGATATATCATCCCCGCAACCATATGATGTATTACGAAACACGACAAGAATCAAGGTACATCCGCGCGTTGAGTCAGCGACAGTCACAGTATGGGAATCATTGGGGTCGCCGCTGTTTATTGATATTGGCAGGACATCTAATTTTTTCGTTGATTACTCATACAACGGGCAATCTGTACCCGTCAGGAATGCGGACATAGCGGACTTTGCCGCAAACACACAGAGCGATTTTGGCGGAACGGACGAAACCGCGAATTGCGTAATCTCCCTTTATTCGTTCGGGGATACTGGTAAAATAACGATCACTAATAACAGTTCAAATGCTGTATATGTGTATGTCGAGATTGAGGGGAACGCAATCTATGAGGTCAACACATCTGATGTAACCTACCCCGAAGACTCGGACACGGTAACGGATAAAAGGGAACTGTTTTTAGACCTGATTTGGCAACAAGACCCGAATGTCGGGATTGATATTGTTGGTGTGTTGGGCGCGTTCTATGCAACCCCCCTGCCGCACCCAAGTATTAAAATAGAGAACAGGTCACAGTACCAGTTTTTTATAGACCTGTTTAGGGTTGTTTATATCAACATCCCCGAAATAGGACTTGACGAACGAACATATAGAGTAGGCGGAATCGAGCATAGAAGTATAAAACCAAACTGTCAGGCGATTGAAACGAGATATTATCTCGAACCGTATTTAGCAAGCGGGGAATACATGCGGTGGGATACATTCTCGGAGTGGGACACGGAGACC
>CAZEOE010000183.1:0-1383 GCA_964513665.1 Candidatus Woesearchaeota archaeon
CATTCACTAAATAATACAAAGAGGTTTATAATCCTTGCTCTGTAATATCTAATTCTCAAAGAAGTTTATAAAATCGAAAACAACTATTCACCATCTTTCCCTATCACAAATTATCAGAAATCATATATATCTTTACATTACAATCTCAATACCTTCTTCAACTGCAGTTCTAACAATTCCTATTTTTTTCTTTAATCTATCAAACTCTTCTGGAGTTAAGCAGATAATATCTACATCATATGGAAGATTCCATTCAAGATAATATTCTGGAGATCTTTTATAGGACTTTTTGTTCTCAAAATCTTTTGAAACTAGCATTATGTCTATATCGCTGCTTTCATGTTGTTTTCCGGTTGCATGAGAACCAAATAGAATAGCTCTATCTATACTAGCTATTTTTCTCACTTGAACTAAAAATTTTCTAAGCATTTCTACAATTTCAGCTTTTTTTCTATCCATTCTATTACCTCCTGAGCAGTATTAACGAACTCTTGAACATCCATTTTATCAAATTCTTCAGCAGGTATTTTATTAGAAATATCAGGGTATCTAGTCTTCTGATATACCGGCTCAAGTTCAGAAATTCTTACAAGTAAAGAATTTGGTAATCCTAATTCCTTTGCCAACCCGGAAATGCTATGAGTTTTTTTCAAAATATGTTTCTCTTGTATATAATACGCTTTCAATGCTTTCTCAACAGACTGCTGACTAAGAAAAGCAGCCGTATCCAACAAATCTCCCTCAAAATTATATTCTGCAGCCTTAAAATCATGCAGAGCCTGTCTCAACCAGTTATTAATTTCTTCTTTCATAAACCACTAAGTGTAAATTTGTATATATATCTTCCCAATTATTAAAATAAAACTACTGTATCGCCCCAGACCCAGGAGAAGGATTTGTCGCACTTGGAGCAACTGGCGTAGGACTAGATCCTAAAGGAGACTTACATGCTCCATTCAAACATCCTCTAGCACAATAGAAAGAAGAATTAGTAACAAGCCCATCAACACATGAGTACTCCATCAAATTGTATTGCGTTGTATGACAGAAGTCAGTATAATTCACACCATTCAAATCCGGTCCAGTAATTCCCTTCTTGTAATAATTTCCATAATCGCTATCAAAACATTCTCCCCTACAAGTAGAACTGCATCCATCTCCATTTATCGTGTTTCCGTCGTCGCATTGCTCTCCTGTTTCGATGATTGAGTTGCCACAAATAAAAATGGAAGAAAAATCAGCAAATAAAACTTCTCTAACATCCATATCAAAATCATAAAAAACATTCGCCACATTTTCATCTCCACTCTCCAATATTGTTAAATTCTGGCTACCCGAAACAATCATTTCATTTTGTCCATCATTATCTACATCTCCAAAATC
>CAZEOE010000184.1:0-1365 GCA_964513665.1 Candidatus Woesearchaeota archaeon
GGGGCGTTTATCCTTGGGATTGAGCAATCGCGGGGTAATCTAACCTAAGGTTCAAGTCTCCAAAAACTTATCATCGCTGAGGTTTTGGGGGCGTTTAGTGGAGCAGTTAACTGACCTTTTTTAGAGAAAAAATGGAGAGCACTTAACTGCTCATTTTTGACAGAGTTTAATCCAATAACTCAACAAAAGTCTTCCTAGCAGAAATAATCTCTTCATTATTCAAGTCAGATATTATTAACTTCATCTTAACTAAAAAATCTTCTGCTTTTAATATCATCTCACTGCAAGATTCTTTAGTTACTTTAATAATTTGTTGAGTTTCCACATAATATTGTTTGTCTATTCTTTCTCTTTTAGCCCAAGAAATCGTTTTTACTAATTCTTTCTTCTCAAATAACCTATCGAACAAGATTATTGAAGCTGAATGATTTTCAGATTTAATCCCTATTCTAAATAACAGAGAAAGTAAAGAGTTATACATACAATAATAAGCTTCAGAAGTAGAATTCTCATAGATCTGGTTTTGAAATAATATCTTTGCAGATTTAAGGCAGTTTTCTGCCTTGGTTAGATAAGATAATTTCATTTCTTCAGAAGATTCAACCAATTCGATTATACTCTTTCTCTTAAGCTTCCTTAAAAAAATCAGCTCTTTCATAAAAATCCTCCAACCCCTTTATTACTATATGATTTTTTATAACTTCTTTAATTAATAAAGATTTAGTGTCAAATTTTCCGATTTTTACATTTAATTTTGAATTTAATTCACTAACTTTATTTTTTATTTTATTGTCATTTGTCTCTAAATAAACATCGATATCACTATCTTGTTTTGGATTGCCCTTTGCATAACTACCAAATAGGATGATCATTCCTTTAGAGAAATTTTTTTTAATGTCTTCAAAAATTATTGACAACTCCGGATGTTTTCTTAATAATTTATTTAGTTTGTGAATCTCAGCGGAAAAAACATAATTTTTAGCTTTTAGATTATTTTTAATAAAGAATACCTTGTTTTTGCCCTCTTTCTTATAATCTAAAACATTTTCTTTAATTAACTCATTAATTTTTCTTAAAACAGTTGAATGAGATTCATTGAGAATTCTTGCTATTTCTCTCAAGTGAGATTTACCTTTAAGTAAAGTTAAAACTATTTCCATTTCTAAATTGTTCTTATTTTGAACCATATGTATCATTTATGAACCAATGCTATTTAAGTTTTTCCTTTTAAACCAACTAGCCAGCTCGGGAGCGTGTAACTAAACACTTTTTTGCAGAGTTTAACTAAAACTAAAATCTAAACTAAACTTATTTTACTAAAAAACCTTATCGTCGACAAATTATTATTTAACTCGCGGGGGCGTT
>CAZEOE010000185.1:0-1342 GCA_964513665.1 Candidatus Woesearchaeota archaeon
TTTAAGAAATTGTTGAAAGATTTATAATCTAAATTTAACTATTTACTTAATGAATATTAGGAGATATAAACTATCAGATGCTCGAAAGGTCGCAGAGGTTATTAGTTCAACTTTTGGAAAATTTAATAATAAAGAAGGAACGAAAGAAGCTGTAAACAGGTACATTACAAATTATTCTCCCAAGAAAGATGTAAAAGAGCTACAACATAGCTTTGAGAGAACACCTATTCACTTTGTAGCCATTGATAAAACTAGAATTATTGGAATGATAAGGGGAAACAAAAACAGAGTTGTAAACTTGTTCGTTTTTGGAAAATATCATGGCAAGGGTATTGGAAAGAATCTTTTGGCAACCTTCGAAAAAGAATCAAAAAAGCAAGGTTCAAAGCTCATAAAGATAAGGGCTTCTTTATATGCTATTAATTTTTATCAAAGTCAAGGTTATAAAAAAACAACTGGAATTAGAAATTTTATGGGCTTGAAAATTCAACCAATGGTAAAAAGATTATAATTAGGTTTAACTTTTTAATGATGTATTCTTTTTGAAGACCTTATTACTTTACAACTATCATTAATTTTATATAGCTATTGAATATTATTAGGCTATGGTTGATGATTTCAATGTAGACTTAGGAAGTAGATTGCCTGATTCCGTATCTGAACAAATAATAAAAGCAGTTCGTAGTGAAAACCCTTTGGGAGCAGTGAAAGATGTGCTTTATGAATGTCGGGAAAAACATTATTTTGAGGACGTAGTGTATGAGGCTAGGATAATGTTACTTTTAGAAAGATATTCTAGAAGTCGTAAGAATTAAAATTAAGGCTCTTATGAAAATAATTTTTCTAATAAGGTCTTCACTCTAAAGTCCTTATTTATAACTTATTCTTCAGGAGCCCATTAACTTGTAGATTATTGGGATAATACATTCAGAACAGCAAGTGAGCTACATTTTTGTGTCATATGTTAGTTATTTGTAACTGCAGTATGCAAATGTTTAGCCTCCTCCACTGAGGGCAGAGCTCAAAACTATTATTATGTAGGATATTGCAAGTAAGATTAGCGAGACAATTATTCCTATTATTGATAGTATCGTATTCTTTTTACTTTTGTTCTTTGAGAAAATGTAGATTAAGTTTAGGATAAGGGAGGAAAATGAAAACAGCGCTACGAAATATATCATTATACTTGCGCCGTCAAGAAGATAAATATCGACAACCCAAGATAGTGGGAGTGATACGACTGCCAGGATTATAAGGATAAGTGCTATTAGGGCAATTTTTTCTTTACTCATCTAATACATTCGCTTTTTTTATTTAAATATCTATTGATTAGGTTTGTATG
>CAZEOE010000186.1:0-1330 GCA_964513665.1 Candidatus Woesearchaeota archaeon
AATAGAAAAAGTTTATAAGTAAGGAAATTCTTACTTTAGTATGGAAACAAAAATAATCAAAGTAACAGATAAGGGGCAGATTTCTCTGCCTGTAGGAATGCGCGATTCTTTAAAAATTAAGCAAGGCGATGAGTTGTTCATAACTAAAAATGAAGACGCAATAGTTATAAAAAAAGTTAAGAAAGACGATTTTAGTTATTTATTAAAACATTCTGAAAAAGTCGCAAAGAAGCTTTGGGATAATAAAGATGATGAGGTTTGGGATAATGTATAAACAAGGTGAAATTATTATTGTTCCCTTTCCATTTTCTGATTTAAGTAGCATTAAACAGAGACCTGTTCTTGTATTATCAAAGAACACAGATAATGATAAGGTCGAAGATATAATAACTTGCGGTATAACCTCAAATATTAAAGATCCAAAATACTCAGTATTAATAGAACTTAACAATTTAATTGAGGGAGAAATCCCAAAACCTAGTAGAATTAAGGTTGATAAATTGTTCACGATAAGTCAAGACATTGTTAAAAAGAAGATTGGGAGAATTAACAGAGAAACTTTTGAAAAAGTTAAAACAGAATTTATCAGGCTGGTTTGATTGTAAAACAATATTCACCAACGCCTATTTCTTTATATCTCAGACGAAAATCGTGGGCGTTAATCTTCTAGGCTAATATCTGTAAAGAAGAGGTTACATATCCACATTCAGACGAAGTAGCTAAGTTTAAAACATAATAAAATCACTACAGAGCATGACTCAAAAGGCAATAGACATCGCCTTAAGGTTGAGAGGAGAGGCGTATAGATTTGCTAACTATCTTGCAAAAACACGTGGCAATGATCCAGAAGACGCAGTTCAGGAAGCATTTCTTAGAACCTTGCAACTTGAGGAAAGCGGGAAGTATGATCCTGGGAGAAATTTTGAAAAATTGTTTATCACAATCGTTAGACAATCTAGCATAAGACAAAACTATCACAAAAGAAAAACCAATGTTTTATTTACAGATGATTTTTCAGGAATCTCTTCAACTGTAAATAGTCCTCTGGATGAGTTAATAGGCGTTGAAGACGCAGACAATAAGTGGAGCTATATAGATTCTCTAAGAAAAGATTTGTCAGAAGAAGACAAAGAAATTTTATATCTTAGAATGCAAGGTCTAAGCTGTGCAGATATTGCAGAGGCTATAGGCAAAAGCTCCACATTCGTTAGAAATTTTTACTCGCGATTTAGAGCTAGACTAAGACGTCTCTCAAATTTAACATAAAACTCCAATCAATAACTTTTTTAAAGCCCACAGATAGTCTCTTTATATGCGCCGTTAGTTTAGT
>CAZEOE010000187.1:0-1322 GCA_964513665.1 Candidatus Woesearchaeota archaeon
CTTTACGATGTGACAATATTAACGTTTCACCTTTACGCGAAACTTTGGCAGCATTATGTTTTTTTTGCATAGGTTGTCAACCTCGATATAAATTTTATACATAGAAACCCTTACTACCTATTAGACAAGATTAGTGCAACACAACAACAGAAAACACAATCTTGTTTTTAGGCAAAACGCAAGCGATTGACCAGGGATCGAACGATAACGGAATGAGACGTTCCAACAATACGCGCTTTTCTCGCATTCTTACGGCTGCGTTTGCGAGTACGCCTTATTTGCTGCTTGAGTAACGCAATCGCTTCACGCTTTTTATCAAGCTGTAAGCTGTAAGCGTATTTAGAGATTTCATCTTGTGCGCTTGACATTGATGCACAAATTTCCCTAAATTGACTCTCAAGTTTGAGAACTTCTCGAACAATGTTTCGTTTAATCTTAGTGGAATATGAAAGCGGCGGCGCATCGTCTGACGGCTCGTCGCGATAATATTCAACCGTTGCAAGGTCAATAGCTTCAATCGGTACGCCTTGAGTCAACAAACGGGAGCATGCTGTTGAAATAGTTACAACGTCATTTAGGTGGGCGCTCAAGGGTTGGAGCGTCCGTCCCGCGCAGTTAAGCGCCGCATGATCGTCCCCTTGCTTGCAAGGCGTATCGTCTGCCAGAGTCTTAATAGGCTCTGGCTTTTTATTTATAGGCTTTTCAGGCTTTTTGTAATCGTGATCGCCGGGCATTGTTATTGCGCCCGTCTTGGCATAAACTCTGAGAATATGATAAATCGTGCCTACTTCTGTATTGTATTTTGCTGCGGCATAATAAGGCGAACAATTGTAAATGAGATTGCCGTTGCCGCTCGGACTAGTGTATCCGTCTGCCTGAAGTTGTTGCAATTCATTATGAAGCGCATAGGCTTCGCTCTTGTTTTGCTGAAATATTCTGGGATTATTTTTTCCGTTTACAGCGGCGAGACGGCCAGCCCCGAGGGCTACGAGCCGCATTCGTATGGCAAGAGTCCGGCAAGTGAAATTGACAAGCTCAAGGCGTTCCTTGCGCGACAGCAGGCGGCCATGCTTGCCGTTTTCAAAGTCTGTGGCGTAGAGTCTTTTTCTAAGTTGCCGGTACGTAATGGACATAAAATAAAATCGCCTGAGTGTGTTTTTCAACTTGGGAAAATTGAATGCACAAGCCACTCAGGCGAATAATACGCAAGAATGTTCTACTCGTGCACGCTCCAATTCCCAAGTCGCGCACAATATAACATTCCTGCGGTTATTGTCAAGAGAAAAAAGCCCCGGCTCGCGCCGAGGCTCCAGGAGATGAGA
>CAZEOE010000188.1:0-1308 GCA_964513665.1 Candidatus Woesearchaeota archaeon
CGCCGCGCAGCATCACCGTGGTGGTCAATGATGGACAGAACAACTCGCTGCCAGCGACGGCCACCATCAATGTCGTCGCGGTCAACGACGCGCCGGTAGGCGTGGCGGACGCCTTCACGCTGCAGGAAGGCGCAACGGCGATTCTGGGCAATGTGTTGTCCAATGATACGGATGTGGATAGCCCGAGCCTGAGCGTCGGCCAATTCGCCACCAATGCGTCCGGAACCGGAGCAGCAGCGGCCAACGGCACGAACAGCATCACGACCGCCTTGGGCGGCACGGTGGTAATGAATGCCGATGGTACATTTAGCTATACCGCGCCGGTGCGCGATCATTCGGATGCAGTTGCGGATGTCGACAGTTTTGTCTATCGGGCTTCTGATGGCACGGATGTTTCCGGCTGGACAACGGTAAGCATCAATCTGACGGATACATCGCCGATTGCGAACGATGATGTCAACAGCCTGGCGGGCAATAACAGCACCAGCGGCAATGTGATTACGGATACCGGTGGCGCTGATATCCTAAGTGCAGATTCCGCATCCATCAGCAATGTTACCGTCACGCAGGGTACCGAGATTTCCAATAGCCTGGTGGGTAATGTACGTACCATCGTCACGACCAATGGGACCTTGGTAATTAATCAGGCTGATGGTAGCTATACCTATACCAAGGCCTCGGATATCACTGTGAGCAGCCCGACTGGCGTTTCATCGTTTACTAACGCAGGTTTTAGTTTGTATGGCTTTGATTCGGCCCAACCATATAACGTGGCAGATGATACGAGTGCTATTAATCTCGGCTCACTAAATGGAACATCGGCGGCACGCGTTTCATTCAGCAATGGCGGGGTAGGCCCGGATGATGATCTGACTCCGAGCTCCAACCAATCAAGATTGGAGCAGGGTGAGGAGTTGGTGATCGGGCTGGCTGCGCCAACAAAAAGTGCCACGATTTCCGTCAATGATTTGGGATGGAATGAGTATGCCGAATGGTTTGCTTATGATGCGAGTGGTGCCTATATTGGTGTAACGGGCACATTGAACGGTAATGGACCCCAAAGCTTTGACATTAGCGCCAGCGAGTCATTCAGTTATGTATTGATACGAGGGGGTAGTGGTGACGAATTCAGGATTACTGGGGTCAGCATAACGCCAGACTTCTCTTCGCCCGATATCTTTACCTATACGCTGACTGATGCGGATGGCAGCTCCTCCACTGCTACCCTGACCATCAACCCGGGTGAAGCGCCAGTCATCGATCTGGATGCGTCTGGTCCAGGCAGCGGCTACACCGTCAACTTTGCGC
>CAZEOE010000189.1:0-1306 GCA_964513665.1 Candidatus Woesearchaeota archaeon
CACCACCCCCGGTACGGGTGCGGAGCGCCCCGAGCCAGGTGATCAGCTCCGGCGTTGCCCGGTAGAGGGCGCCCATGATGACGCCCCAGCCCCAGGTGCTCCAGTCATCCGGGCGCACCTCCTGGGTACGGCCGAACTCCACGAGCACGTAGAGCACCATGACGATGGCGATATCGATCGCGAGCCTGCGGATGTTCATGACTGCATCTCTCCCTTGATGGTGGCGCCGGTGATGGTGATGACCCTCGGCGCCGCTGGCGCGGGCCGATCCGCTTCGAGTTGGCGAACCCGGTTCTGTGCGTCGGCCAGGCCGAGCCAGAAGTTGTTGCCCTGGTAGTCCAGATAGGCCAGTGTTTCGTCTCCCGAGAGGTTGACGACCTGCCCATCCTGCGCCCCGGGTTTGACCATGCGGACTGCGTTGATGTTCGAGGCCGTAACGGTCACCGGGACAATGCCCCGGCCCGCCAGCAGCCGCTCCACGCGCTCCAGGCGCGCCCGTTCCTCTGGTGTCATTTCATCTCCTCCTAGCGCCGCCATGAACGGCTCCCAGAATGCCGCGCCCGGGTCCGTTTTCCCCTGCGCTCTGCCCTGCACGGTATCCTCGTGCCCGGCCATCCCGCTCCATGTCCAGTCGTTCGATGGGTAGACCCGGGTCAGCGGGAACCCGTAGCGCTGTGACATCTCCCTGGCGAACGCCACACACGCGGCGATGGTCTCCGGCTCGATCGGCTGGCCGTTGTTCGACTGCGCGACCTCCACGGAGATGACGTGCTCATCGGACGGGTGCGAGCTCCACGCCGGCAGGTAGCCGTCCGGGACGCACTCGACGATGCGCCCGGGGCCGATGCCATAGGAGGCGATACCCGCGTAGTCCCCGCCCGGATAGGCAACCCGGTTGTTGGGCGAGCGGCACCAGTTGAGGTAGGCATTGAGCTCGGTGTTGCCGTCGTACCACTGCCCGCCGCGGGTCGCGTGCCACAGGATGCCGTCGATGTGGCGGGTTCGAACCCGCCACTTCCACTCGTGCGGCTTTACCTGCGGCCAGATGCTCTCGCGCTGGACGCTCATCACCTCACCCCCGGCCATGGGTTGATCGCCCGGTCGCCCACGTAGGCGATCGCGTACACCGAGAGTCCGGCGAGCGCCACGCATGCCAGTGCCCAGGCAACCCACCGGCCCGGCAACGTCCTGCCGATCTCCCGGCTCATCCGAATACCGCCATCTCGACACCCTCGTTGGCCAGCCGCTCCGCGATGCGCTTCCGCACCCGCTTTGCCATCTCGGGATCGGGTTCGTAGGGCACTTC
>CAZEOE010000190.1:0-1288 GCA_964513665.1 Candidatus Woesearchaeota archaeon
TGCCGGTCCGCCGTTATCTCTACTCTCCATTGGTTGCCTCCTTTGTGTACACAACCGATCCGTCGCGGATGTCGATTACAATTGAGTATTCGCTCATGACGTCACCTCCGGTATGTACGTCCAGCGGTCGCCGGGGGTGAGGTTATTGACATCATCGGTTTCGAGGCGAAGGACGTAATGGGTGCGCATTTCCGTCTCACCATCTTCGTCAAATAACTGCGTATCTACGAGCACTTCGCGCTCTGCATCTTGATCCGGCAACGTCTCCGAATCCAACCCGCCCGGCCCATCGCCCGGTTGCACGGTCGTCCACACGGGCACCTGTTCGCGGAGCGCGGCAAGTTCGGCGGTGAGGCGGTCGATCTCGGAGTATGCGGAGCGAAGGGCGTCGAGCAGATCCGGGGCGGCGGCGATGAGGGCGGCGTTCGGAGGCCAATGGATGTTGGCTAAATGGTTGCGGTTGCCGTTGTACGGGCACCCGGTGATAATCGCCGTTGCTCCATCCGGGAGCACGCCCGGCGCGATCACTCGCGCTTGGTAGTCGCCACCCGCCAACGTCTCCGGCGTCGGGTCGGCAACCCACGGTCCCGGCGTCGCGCCGTCGAACTGCGTCAGATCCATCCGTTCAAACGTGCTCATTATGCACCTCCTTGTCCATGTATTCGAGGAATTCCCGTGCGATTGTGTCCGCGCCACAAATATTCAAATCCGATGACCTGCCCGATATGATGAGCGCACAGAAAATCTGCAACGCCGCAAATTCCCGCCTGATGTCACGGCGGCGCGGTTCCGGCGGATCAGGTGGATTTACCGGACGCTCTAATTCAGCTACACGGCGGGTGAGCTTTTCGATTTCAGCGTCACGGTCCCCTAATTCATCGAGTAATGAATCACGATGCTTTAACAGCTTGCCGTATGATTCATCGTGTTGCGCGATTAGCTCACTGATCCGTGCATCCTTTTTGTGCGTCAGCGTTACAGATTCCTTGTAGAGCTTGTTGTAAAAACCCTTGTCTTCTTCGAGCCGACGTGACAAATCCGCCACTTCCTCCGTGAGATCCAACACCTGTTTTTGGAGTTCGGCGTTCTTGGATTCCAGCGTTGTTACATACACCCTCATTGGTGCCATGTCTTCGGCACAAGCCCTCCATGCTTCACGTGCGATGTCTATGCCGGGTTTGTAGCACTCATCGGCGCGCACGGATTCCCACCATTCGTTAAACCCGTGTTCGTTAAACGTCATTTCTCCACCTCCGGGGTTAATGTGATTTTGCAAGCGCCGATGATA
>CAZEOE010000191.1:0-1283 GCA_964513665.1 Candidatus Woesearchaeota archaeon
GGGGATTGAGTTTTAAGTGTGTTATGATATGATTTTTATTTTCTAATTTCCTTTTCAAGTTTTGGCAGGTCATATTAATTATTTTTGATAATTACTAAGTTTTTCCCTGATATCTTTAATATGGTTTTCATTTATTTTTGCAAGAACTGCCTTTGATTTGTTTAAGAAAAGTGGAGCTTGCAACATGATGTAATTAACGTCATCTTGTTTGATAATTCTGTCTGCATAATATTGTGTTGTGTCTCGAATATCAAAAGCTTTTTTGATTATCTTTACCTCTTCTTCTGAATAGAATTCTTTGAGAAATTGTTTCATAAATTCAATTGTGCATTGATGTATTTCCGATTTTATACCTATTTTCATTAAGACTGCGTAAAGTGAATAATACATTGAATAATAGCAAGCAGATATTGAGAACTGAGAATTTAATGTCTTCTCTCTGTTCATGGTACCAATGGCATTTTCTGCCATGTTCAAATAACTTCGAACTAAATTATCGTTTGGATGATCTATCTTTATTCCAGATTCCTTATTGCAACACCATTTTATGCTTACTGCCACGTCATTTCTATAAATTCCTCTGTTCCTTTGAGTATTATATGGTTATTAATTATTTCTTTTATTAATGGTACTTCTTTTTGAAACTTCTCTCTTTCTGATTTGATAATGTTTATCTTTATATCATATAGCTCTTCAAGATCATTTGTATCTTTTATTTCTCCAATAGAGAAAACATCAAGGTCCGATTCTTTGTTTTGCTTGCCTTTTGCATAGCTCCCAAATATGACAAGTATTCCTTTTGACTTTTGCTCTAGCTTTGCAAATAGATCTTTTACATTTTTATTTTTTTCAAGAAAATCAATCTTTCTTTTTATTTCAACCATTACAATAATTTCTTTTATGTGTGAGTTGAATGTGTTTAGAAAATAATATTTGTTTTTCCCCTCTGTTGAAAACTTGAGAATATGTTCGCTTTCAAGTCTATTGAGGATATTGGAAACTGTCTTTTGATTCATTTTCAATCTCTTTGCAATATCTCTCCCATAAATCTTTTTAGAATAATCCCCTATAAACTCATTCAATATATCTTGTTCTTTATTATTGAGTATCATATTACTCATATGAGTAAATAAGTATTAAAATGTTTCTATAATCGGAAATACCGAGAACGCCACGACTTAGGGTTGGAGATTGTGGGGGATGTGGGGGATTGATACTTAATTGAAGCTCACATCTAAGAAAAGACTTTAGCATATCAAAAAGTCTTTGTTTTGTTTGGACTT
>CAZEOE010000192.1:0-1280 GCA_964513665.1 Candidatus Woesearchaeota archaeon
CAAGCAGGTTGACACGGTATTTTACAGGACAAAAGGCGGCGCGGAATGGATTTGAGAATTGAGACGATTACAGCAATAACAAAGCGACTGCCCGCCGTTATCCCGTTCCTGAAAGGCTCCGCCCGTTGGGTGGCGTATACTGCAGGCGGAGTACAGGCCGGGCAGATATTCGAGGGGAAAACCGTAGAGTATTATTTGCGGACATTACAGGGATTGATTCGTAGTGTATACAATGGGATGCTTGGCGGAGAGTTTATAGACATCATGGCGAACCTGATACAAGGGCAATTAACGCAGGCGTTCCAACAGGCGATAGACGAAAGCGGGTTGGATTGGTTGCCCGAAATGCGCGGACAATTGCAGGTCATGATACTAAACGAGTATGGATATGTAGACCAATTATTCAGGGATATTATTGACGCGCGAATTGACCAGACCTCCATTGAGCCACTGTTACAGCGGGCGCAGTTGTGGGCTAACCGTTGGAATGACGCTTATAACATCGCAAAGCAAATGATAGCGGCGCATTATGGACAACGGATGATGTGGATATATGGGGAGACGGAACACTGTACAACCTGCCAAAGTCTAAACGGAATTGTCGCCTATGCTACCGAATGGGAGTCTTTGAACGTAAGACCGCAAAGCCCGCCCAACCCTGTTTTACAATGCGGGGGCTGGCGTTGTCAATGCAGGCTTGAGGTAACAGACCAGCGGCGCAGTCCAAAAGCATTTGAAACGATTATGAACATTGTGGGTGGTTAGATGCCAGTACAGATTAGCGTCAAGGTTGGACCGGGTGCAAAACTTGTAAGGAAGGGGTTGCAGAATTTACGCGCCGAGATCCCAAAGATCGGGCGTGCAACAATATATAACGAGCTTATTGAGGCGCGTAGAGAACTGGCAACCCCACCAAGTAGACCCAAACCCCCTGGACTATGGGACAGTGAAAAACAACAGATTGCCTATTTCAAAAGCGGCGGTTTCGGTGCTGGCATCCCGTATAAACCGACTGGAAAATCGTCAAGGAGTTGGGTTATCAGGAAAGCTGGCGACATTGGATGGACGCTGACAAACACGTTCAAGGCGGCAAAGTATTTGTTCGGCAATGCCGAGGGCGAGGGCCAGAGCGTTATTCATGCGGGTCGGCGGCCATTGTTTGCGCTTGTCCTGAAAAAGCACGTCGAGAAACTACCCAAGACAATCCAGAATAATATAAACTCGTTTATCAAGAAGTTGGGTTTCAAATAATTTTGTAGTATAATACCGACAACTAAATA
>CAZEOE010000193.1:0-1280 GCA_964513665.1 Candidatus Woesearchaeota archaeon
ACTTGGCGGCGGCCGTCACCGGAGAAACCGGCTCTGGCGCGCTGGTATTTGCGACCTCCCCGACGCTCGCCGGCACGCCGGCTGCGCCAACGGCTGCCGTCGACACCAACACGACGCAGATCGCCACGACCGCCTACGTGGTGGGACAAGGCTATCTCAAATCGTCTAGCTACACGGCGGCGGACGTGCTGGCCAAGCTCCTCACTGTGGACGGCTCCGGCAGCGGCCTCGATGCCGATTTGCTTGATGGGCAGCACGGCAGCTACTACCAAAGCGCGCTCGGTTACACGCCGATCAACAAAGCCGGCGACACCGGAATCAGCGGCAATCTCGCGTGGGCTAGCGGCTCGGGGCGAGCCCTGGGGGTGGCGGCCGGGTCTGACTTGTCAACGATGGTATTGACCGCTTACGGAGCGACAACAGCAAAGCGCTCAAGCCTCTGGCTCAATGGGGTTGGAGATTCCGCTGGGCTGACGATCGACAATGGGTCTGTGCAATTGCAGCTCCGCCTATCTCAAGCCAGTGGTCTGCAATACTACAATGGCGGGGAGTACAAGAAGGTATGGCATGAAGACAACGACGGTACTGGGTCGGGCCTCGACGCCGACTTGCTCGACGGGCAGCATGGGAGCTACTACCAGAACGCCAGCAATCTGAACGCCGGCACGCTTCCCGACGCGCGGTTCCCGGCGACGCTGCCCGCCGCGTCAGGCGCGAACCTGACCGCGCTCAACGCCTCCAACCTGTCGTCCGGCACCGTGGCGCAGGCGCGACTTGGCACGGAGACGACATCGTGGAGCCCGACGCCAACGCCGCAGACGGGGGCATTCACGACTGCCAGCGCATCCGGGTGGCACTACAAGGTCGGTAACATGTGCTTCTACTTCTGTGCCATCACCATTACCGACGCCGGGACTGCTGGCGGGTACGTCTTGATTCCGATGCCATACACGCCGGCGGATAATTGGGTAGGAACCGGCGTCCTCACGTCGAGCCCGTACTACAGCCTTTCTATCAGCAGGTCCACAAACGACGGACTCATTCTCACGAACGCCGGCGCGAGCCCGATTTATACCGGCGCCGTGCTGTGGGTTAGCGGGTTCTTCAGATTCTAATGGGGGGGGCGATGACGGGCAGACACGACGACCAGTCCACGCAGATGCGGCGAATCAGCGCCGTGTGCGGCGAAATCGCGGGCCAGCGCAATGCGGCGCTAGACGCGGCCGCCGTAATGAAGGCGGACCTAGACGCAGCCCGCGCCCGCGTGGCTGAGCTGGAAA
>CAZEOE010000194.1:0-1263 GCA_964513665.1 Candidatus Woesearchaeota archaeon
CGGCGTTGCGGCGACGGTCGATCCGTCGGTGAGCGCGGTCAACGACGTGCCGGTAGCAGTTGCCGACACAAGTAACGTCGTTGAATCCGGTGTTGATGCTGCTGGTAGTGCATTTGCCGGTACGCCGACCGCTACTGGCAATGTGCTGGATAACGATACTGATGAAGATATCGGGGATACAAAAACGGTTACGGAAGTGAACGGTGTTTCCGGTAATGTAGGCACCACGATTACGACTACCTACGGCACCATCAATATTGCTTCGGATGGTTCATATACCTATCAACTGGATAACAGCCGGCCGGCTACGCAGGCGTTGGCTCAAGGCCAGAATGTGACGGATGAGGTGACCTATACCATGCAGGATGCTGCAGGGGCGACCAGCAGCACGACGCTGACGATAGGTATTACCGGCACGAATGATTTGCCGGTGCTGGATCTGAATGCCAATAGTAATACCGGCTTGATGATTACCGGTGGTAATGCCGATGGTGGCAGCGGGTTTGCCGGTGCCGATGGCGGCAGCACACATACTTTGAGTTTCAATGTGGGCACCAACCAGTTGCCGGATAGTGTGAGGGCGGTGATCGAACTCACTACTGTGGATAACTCATTCTCGATACAGGTGAATGGCGTCAATCTGCATTCCGCCACTGCGTTTGAGCTCCAGTCAGGTGCTTTGGGTGGCGGGGAGACTTACCTGCAATTTGCCGATAGCGCTTTCCTGACTTCGCCATGGATGGCCAATGAAAACGGCTTGCCACGTATTCAGGTGGTGATCACTGAAGGCGAGGTGCACATTTACGCAAGCCGCACGACGACCTCTACCGAAATGGAGGAGGTGTTCCCGGCTGGCGGTTCGTTTACCTTGCCGGATTTTGTTGCCGGTATCAACAACATTACGGTGGTTAACCCGGATGATGTGGGTCTGGACGGTATCACCGGTAATATTAATGTCACGGTCGATGCCAGCGGCTACACGGCGACCTACTATGAGAACGGTACGCCTGTCTCGCTTGCAGACCTTGATGTCACCATCAGTGATGTTGATAACAGCACCATGCAGGGCGCTGTGATTACGCTGACCAATGCACAGGCGGGCGATGTGCTGGCTGCGGGCACCTTGCCGACGGGGATTACGGCAACTGTGGCCGGTAACGTCGTGACCTTGAGTGGCAGCGCCAGCTTGGCCGATTATCAGGCTGCCTTGCAGGCTATTACATTCAGTAGCACCAGCGATGATCCGGACACCACGCCGCGCAG
>CAZEOE010000195.1:0-1252 GCA_964513665.1 Candidatus Woesearchaeota archaeon
TTGCTAATCCACTTTCACGCAAGTGATTCCCAGGTTCGAATCCTGGTCCGGGCGTTTTTCTATTTTAACGATGACAAACTTATCTGATTTATAAATAAGGAGCAAAAAATAGTGCAGGCGGCGAGCAAAAATCAAATCACCATAATTATTAAAATGGATTAAATTCTATCAGATTTATGAATAAAATACTTCGGAGTATAGCTCCCGTAATCATCCAAGCAGAACATGTTAGATTAAATCCTTCACGATTGGAAGCATTTTGCCAGAAGTTTCAAGGACTTCAAACATCTTTTAAGTCTCCTTTTACACCAGTAGAGCTAAGCTCGGAAGATAGACTACAACTTGATCTCGCTTATAATAGTGCTAACTTTTGTTATTGGGGCGAACCCAAGTGGACTATAGAGTATCAAGGAAGACAGATAAGTGGAGCTTATGGAATGAAAGCTGCTTTCAATAGAGCGCTTGAAGAAGGATTTCCACTGCTTGATCCAACCTACTTAGAATCTCTGAGCGAATCTGACTTTGCACAGATGACTCGCGGTTCTGGAGATCTCCCACTATTTAGAAAGCGTGTTGAGCTTCTACATCAAGTTGGACGTATTTTAAGAGAACGCTATTCTGGAAGAGCAATCAACGTAATTGATCGTGCTGGAAGAGATGCTCCTAAACTTGTTGATGAAATTACACATAATTTTCCAGGGTACGATGATACTACTGAATACAAAGGAAATAAAGTTCTTTTTCACAAACGTGCACAGTTAGTAACTAACAACGCTCACAAAATATTAGAGACCGAAGGCGGATTAAGAAACACAGATCAACTTACCGCCCTTGCAGATTACAAAGTTCCTCAACTGTTAAGGAATAGAGGAATTCTTGTGTACTCCCCTCATCTTGCGGCACAGGTAGATGGTCTTGAAATCATTGAAGCAGGAGGTCTTGAAGAAACTGAAATTCGCGCCTTCACTCTGGAAGCCTGTGAACGGATGGTTACTTTGCTACGCCCAAGGTTTCCTGATTTGAAAGCGATAGACTTAGATAGATGGCTTTATTTGGAGTCTAAGAAAACTTCTCCTGATGACAAGCCCCATCATCGTGCATTAACTACTGCTCATTAAATTTCTGCCGAGATTGTTGCACTTTTGCTCTGCCTGTAGTCCGGGCGTTCAATTACCCAAAGTAGATGTAGTGATTAAGTTTAGAATAATTATTAAAGTTTGTGATATCTAATGTAGTGTGTATAAACTATATA
>CAZEOE010000196.1:0-1251 GCA_964513665.1 Candidatus Woesearchaeota archaeon
TTATAAACTTGTGTGACACTTTTTATGTGTGTAAGACCATGACATATGTCGTAGGGACATATGTGTTAAATAACATAAATCTAATTTGAAGTTAAATATACAATTAGTGAATGCGGAAAGAGGAAATAAGGAAGGAGTTTTTCAAGCTTAAAATAAAAGGCCATTCTTATTCACAGTGTAGAAAATTAATTCTTGCACAATATGGATACGAAGTAACTGCGAGAACTCTACAGAGATGGGAAAGAAAATTAAGAACGACTGATTGGGATTTGATGGATAATTCAAGAAGACCTAAAAATATCCATTATAAGATAAATTCTGAGATAGAAGAAGAAATCATTTTAATCAGAAATAAAACTGGATGGGGAGCAGATAAAATAAACACTAAGATTAATCAGTTATCTACTACATTTATCAAAAGAATTCTTTAAATCTTTAAGGTATTGTAGATTTAGTTTAGAAAAAATAATCCTTTCTTTACCTTGTATTTTGTTGATAACTTTAAGTGGACTACATATATAACTCTCTCCAAGAACTTCATCAGTAAAAGCATCACAAGAAATAAAATAAACATTATTTTCAAATGCCCTAACTAATGGATAACTTCTAAAAACTTCTTTGGTTATCCCTGCTTCATTCAGTAAATAGGATGGGCAAAATATTATTTGCGCACCATTCTCTGATAATTTTTTAGTCATTTCTGGAAATGCGAAATCCCAGCAGATAATAATACCAATTTTCCCAAAATCTGTTTTTATGACTTTATTTACTTTTCCTGGCAGTGTCTCTTTTAATTCTAAACCTGGAAATAAATTAACCTTCTTGTATACGTAATCTATTTTACCTTTTTTATTAATTAAAAGTGCAGAATTGTAAACCTTCCCTTTATCTTTTATATGTGCTCCAATTATACAATAGATTGAATTTTCCTTGCATTTATTCCGGATTTTTATAATCTCTTCAGAATTTATACTTAAAATCGCATCCCCCAAGGTCGATTCAGGAAAACAAACAATATCTGCCTTCTTATTAGATGCTTTTTGTATAAACTTGATAATTTTATCAACATTTTTTTCTATTTCATCAAATATCTCAATTTGAGCTACTGCAACATATGCCATATCCGCTTAACTCAAATTTTGCTTATATATCTTTCTTGTACAAAATTAAATTTTGGGACACTTTGTTAGCCCATATTATAAACTTGTGTGACACTTTTTATGATACATTTTAGTACAGATTGTGTTATAC
>CAZEOE010000197.1:0-1244 GCA_964513665.1 Candidatus Woesearchaeota archaeon
GCTGGGCAAGGAATTACTCGAAATAACCGCTTGACACTCAAGTAACAAGGAGGTAGAATGTGGGAAGCTATGAGATACCTAAGTTTGTGCAGCGGTATTGAGGCCGCGACCGTCGCCTGGCACCCTCTGGGGTGGGAGCCGGTCGCCTTTGCGGAGATCGAGCCGTTCCCGTCGGCGGTGCTGGCCCATCATTATCCATCCGTCCCCAATCTCGGGGACATGACCAGGTACAGGGAGTGGAACCTTGGACGCATTGATCTACTTGTGGGCGGCACCCCATGCCAGGCATTTAGTGTTGCAGGGCAAAGGGGAGGTCTGGACGACGAGCGGGGGAACCTCACTCTCACCTTCTGCCATATCGCGGATCAATTCAATCCTCGCTTCACACTTTGGGAAAACGTCCCCGGAGTCTTGTCAGACAAGACCAACGCCTTCGGCTGCCTGCTCGCCGGACTTGCCGGCCTTGATGAGCCCCTTGAAACTGAAAAAGGCAAGTGGCCGGGTAACGGTCTGGTCGTCGGCGGACGACGGCGAGTGGCGTGGGTCACTCTCGACGCTCAATACTTCGGTGTTCCGCAGCGCAGACGAAGGGTCTTTGTGCTTGCCGTCGATGCCGAAACTGTCCGACGTGCTCCAGAGCGATGCCCCGCCCAGATTCTTTCTATCGGCCAAAGCCTGCGCCGGGATACTCCGAAGGGCCGAGAAAAGGGGCAAGGTGCTGCCGGAGGCGTTGATGAGAGCTTTGCAGCTTACGGCGGGAACCGAACTTCAGGACCAATAGATGTCGCAACAGCGTGTCACGCCCACCCAGGCCCGCACGGAAGACTGTCGTTTGAAAATGAGACATTTATCGCCTTCAACAACCGCCAAGACCCAGTTGTCTCCGGCAATCTCGCCCAGCCTCTGGAGGCGAAGGACAACGGGGGAGGGGTGATGACCTTAGCTATTCGCGGGAGAGGCGACAGTTCAAATCTTGAGATTAGAACAGACGGAACGGCCAACGCTTTACTGACTCCAAATGGTGGGCAAGCAGGTATAGGGTGCGGTGCGGTGGCGTACAGCGCAAGAACTGCAAACACGACGGCGAATGGGATTGGTTGTCAGGAAGAGATCGCATATACCCTTGACCAAGCTCAAGGGCAGGCGGTGGCTTTCGTGCAGAACACTCGCGACGAGGTGCGGCTCATGGGGGGAGATGGGTCTTTGGTTGGGGCGCTTGCTGCGGAACCGGGAATGAAACAGCA
>CAZEOE010000198.1:0-1241 GCA_964513665.1 Candidatus Woesearchaeota archaeon
TTATTAACTATCAGACGCTTGCACCTTCAGATCAGAAGCCTTATCAGTTTTTTCCCAAAGAAACTCAGGTTCATCTCTTCCAAAATGCCCATAGCTTGCTGTTTTCCTATATATCGGCCTCTTTAGTTTCAGACTATCAATGATTCCCTTAGGAGTCATATCAAAGTTATCATAAACTAAACTAGCAATCTTATCCTCAGGAATCTTGTTAGTTCCAAAGCAGTCTATGTGAACAGAAGTAGGTCTTGCCACTCCGATGGCATAGCTCAACTGCACTTCACATTTATCAGCTAAACCTGAAGCAACAATATTTTTAGCTATATATCTAGCCATATATGCCCCAGACCTATCTACCTTGCTAGGGTCTTTTCCGGAAAACGCTCCTCCTCCATGTCTTCCTATACCTCCATAAGTATCAACTATTATTTTTCTTCCTGTAACTCCAGTATCTCCCTCAGGGCCACCTATGACAAATCTTCCGGTGGAATTTATATGTATCTTTGTATTGTTATCAATCATATGACCGCAAACAGGTACAACAACGCTTTCCATTATTTGTTTCCTTAATATTTCCTCAGAAACATCTTCTCTATGTTGTTGGGCTATCACAAGAGCGTCAATTCTTTTAGGCTTACCCTGAAAATATTCCACAGTTACCTGAGACTTTCCATCGGGCCCTATACCTTGAATCGCCCCGGATTTCCTCACATCTGCAAGTTTTTTTGTAAGGCGATGAGCTAAAATTATTGGCAATGGCATTAATTCAGGAGTTTCCAAACAAGCATAACCATACATCATGCCCTGATCCCCTGCACCCTGTACTTTGCCTTCTATCTCTGTAACACCTTGCGAGATGTCAGGGCTTTGTGAATGTATGGAAACCCAGACCCCAGCATCATCTGCATCAATCCCATATTTAGGATCTATATAACCTATTTCCTTTAATGTCTTTCTAACTATCCTCTGAACATCCGCAAACCCCTTAGTTGTGACCTCTCCAGCTATATGGATGCTACCAGTCGTAACAAGTGTCTCAACTGCGACCCTTGAATCAGGATCCTGAGAAAGAAGATCATCTAAGATAGCATCGCTTATCTGGTCGCAAATCTTATCAGGATGCCCCTCAGTCACGCTCTCCGAAGTTAAAAAATAACTATCCACCTTTTTCAAAGTTAAAAGGTATATTTATAATTTACTGTAATAAAGTTAGGCTAAATTATTTTACATGATTAAACTTTATC
>CAZEOE010000199.1:0-1241 GCA_964513665.1 Candidatus Woesearchaeota archaeon
TCCGTGTCACCATTGATGTTTTCATACGAAGGGTAGATTATGAAGCCTTTCATTTTAATTCTTCCATTATTTTTGTGAATAATTTAGCCTGTTGCTTGGCATCGCTTAGTGCGTCGTGTTTTTCTTCAATTTTTTCTATCCAGCTTTTAGGCATTGTTGATTTTTTTACATTGTAGAAACTTGTTTTGTTTGATTCCTTCTTCATAACTGAATAGGCAAGAGTTTTTATGTCAAGTGCTGTGAAACTGAAAGGAGATTCTCCGCATAATTTTATCATATACCAATACACAAACATAAAATCAAATGTAGCAGGATATGCTATAAACACTGCTCTTGAATTATGTTTTTTTTCTAAATTTTTTATCCATTCGATATAGTTTTTAATTGCTACATTTGGTTCTATTTGATTCGAAGTTGCTTTTTTGTAGGATTCTATATTTTTTCTCCAAAATTGCATAGTTTCTTCATTTTTCTTCGCTCCTTCAAGTTCTTTAATATTTATTTGAAATGAATCTAAGAAAACCCCTTTTTCATCGACAGCAACTGAGCCTAGAGAAAGCATAGAATATTCTCCTGGTATGGGGCCGTCTGTTTCGATATCTGTTGATATATATATTTCTCTCATTTATATTTTAGATAAGTTTTGTTTATAAGATATGTGTTTATTTTTGTTATTATTATAAAGTAATTAAATAAAAAGGTTTAAAAAAGGGCAATATATTCTAATCTATGCAGAGAAATGGAATACCTCCTGGAGATCGGAACGTTCATGTTAAATATTTTATTAATTTGCCTGACGACGTTGCGGAAAGGTATAATTTGCCCCCTTTTGGCGTAATGGATGTTCGTGTTCCTACTGGGATGGTAGAGAGAGGTAAAAATGGACATTATGATGAGGTCTTTAGGGATTTTGACAGGGATGTTGTTTTTCAGTATCTTGCGACAAAGGGGTTGAGACAGGGAGATAGGACTAGATTAAATAATGAAGTGATTCACCAAAATAGAGATTTAGGGAGTTTTGCTTATCAGGTTCCTTGGACTGTGGAGGCGCTTTCTGCTGGTGATAGGAGCCGTATATTACCATATCTTCTTGCTATTGAGATTGCTGGTAAGCATGGAAGAGATTTTCAGTATAGGAGATATAAGAAGTTGGCACGTTTACTTCTTACACAGGCGAAGATGATTCTTTAGTAATCTTTATTAAATTGTTTTTTCTTTATTGTATATGGGATTGCAGATAG
>CAZEOE010000200.1:0-1234 GCA_964513665.1 Candidatus Woesearchaeota archaeon
TTGCATGGCGGCTTCATTGTCTGCAAGTTTTTGGTTTATCTCTGTTATCTTGTCACTTTCTGGACTCCAACCCTGCGCGATAAGTTCCTGCTTTTTGGCGATTAGTTCCTGGTTCTTTGCGGCGAGGTCGGTTTCCTTTTGTGCGTATTTATCCAACTCTCCTGTAATCCCGCCAACCAAATCAAGATAAGCGGCGTTCGCCTGTGAAAGCGCCTTGACTTGCTCCTCAGACATTTGCATTTCTGCCGTAACGCCAGCAATGGCAGAGGCGGAGTTCGCCGCCCCCTCTGCCTGTGCCTTGTAAAAATCCGTCATCAAAACGCCGCGAGTATATACCGCTACCTCCGCCTCGTCCATCTTGCGGAGTTCGCGCGTTGTCATTCCTGTTGCGGCGGACACTCTTTCAAGTACCTCGTAATAATCGCGTGCGGCGGTAATGCTGTTGTTCGTATTGTCAACTATCTCCGTCAGCGTTTCGGCAAAACCTTTAGCGCCGCCCGCGCCACTTTCCCCCAGCGTTTCAAGCAAGTTTTCCCAAGATACCTTGAGCGTGTTTATAGAACCCGTTACGGTTTCACCCATTGCCGCCGCAACGCCGCCGAACTGCGCCTCCAACTCCTCTAAAATAATCCCCTGTGCGCTGGCAATGTCGTTCACTTCCATGAACGCCTTGATCTGTTCTTCCTGCTGGTCTGTCAGTTGCACACCGACGCGCCGCAATGCGCTTACCCCTTGAATCGGTTCGTTTAGTGCCTTACCAACCTGAATAATGGACGACTGTAAATCCTGGTTCATTGCCATTGACATATTCAGCGCCGCTTCCGTCGCTTTCGGGAACACGTCAGAACCAATGGCGCGGAATGTCAATAAAAGCGCCTCTCCGCGCAAAATTGCCTCGTCATCCATGCCGCTAACCTTACTCAAACTATCGGCAAGGTATTCAAGTTGTTCACGCGTCATCCCTGCCGCGCCGCCTGTGGATTTTAGAACCGCGTCTAGTTGAGCACCTACCACCTCAGCGTCTGCAAAGGCATTAATAGACGCCCATGCCGCGTTTGCCAGTAGCTCAAAACCCTTTGAAGCCAAAGAGATGGGGTCAATGGCAAGCGTCAGTTTGTCGGTGAGGCTGTCAAAACTCCCCGTAACCTTGTTTATATTGGCGGATGCTTTATCCGCCGCCTCAATTACTATCTGTACGATTGATGTCACGTCTCATGTCCTCTATGCGTTTCAC
>CAZEOE010000201.1:0-1228 GCA_964513665.1 Candidatus Woesearchaeota archaeon
CATCTTTAACAATTACTTTACCGCTCTTTAAAACTGCCACAGTTTTTTCCTTTGCAATTCCATAATTTTCTCCAGTTTCATCTAAATAAATAGCAGTCTCTATGCCACGACCCTTAAATTCTTCCACAACCCTCATCGCGAGAGGCTCATAGCCTCCAACAACAAAAGCCCTCAGATTTTTTGCATCAAACAGCTTATTTTTCAGGCTTGAATGCCAAGTTTCAGCAGAATAAAAATCCTCGTGATAATTACTAACTAAACCTATAACCTCATCTACTCTATCTTTAGCGTAAACTCCAAGCATTTTTTCAAGCTCACTCCTACTATTTAGTTTTTCAGCAATATCTCCAACCCCATAATGACTCAGTGCAACTATTCTATTTGGATTATCCAAAAACAAACCGATAGCTACACAATCAGCTACTCCATTGGTATAAAGGCTCACATTTCCGACCTTAGCCTTATAAGGAAGAACTCTATCAGGCTGATCGCTTGTTTCCAAAAAAGCTTCCTGAGAAGGTACAACTGCCTCATACGCCCCACGAAGTCTACTCTGATTCAAAAGATAAGAAAAATAAAGAGATCCAAAGCTAATAACTCCAGCAGAAGCTATAGAAACTAAAAGAGAAGCCCTGCCCAAACCGGATTGTTTTGGAAAACGCCTGAACATAAAACTCAAGACTTTCAAATATATATAAAGATGACGCAAATATGACTTAAAAATAACAATATTTATATAATAAAAATACCTTTAAAAATCAACTAAATAAGGAGGTAAAATGAAAAACAAAATCGCCTATTTGTTGTCTGCACTGGCTATCTCAGCATTTCTTGTATCTCTGCTTTTTATTTCAAAAAATGAACAAGAAGAAACGCAGACGACATATGAAAAAAGCACATACCTTCCAGAGGTCATGAAAGCGGCTGCTGGGCAATGGTGCGCAAATCCTGGAGGTCTATCAGGATATTGGTGTAGAACAGGCATGTCCTCATCAGGATGCAAAAGCGGATGTAGTCTGTATAATACAGTAAACGTTTGCGGAACGCCAAATTGGGTAGCCAACTGTGAAGCATCATGTACACTGAGAGCCGGTTGTAATGCAAACTAAAACTTTATTCCTCCCTGGATTCCAGGGATATTTTTCTTTCAATCAATTTCAACATTTAGTCTAGAGAACTTTAAAATCCGCCCTATATCTGAATTTTCTGGGAGCCACATCTCCTGCTC
>CAZEOE010000202.1:0-1227 GCA_964513665.1 Candidatus Woesearchaeota archaeon
AGTTGTGGCACCAGTAGCAGGTGTAGCTCCAGCGGCAGGCGTAGCAGTTCCTTCAGTTGTAGCTGCAGCTGCCTTCGCAGCTTCTTCAGCAGCCTTGGCTTCCTCGGCAGCCTTCTTCTTCCTTTCCTGCTCAGCCTTTACAGTTGCAAAGTGAGCATCAAGAGCGCTCTTCTTCTCAACAGAATGTTGCGTTTTCTCAGACTTAATTTCAGAATCATAAACTCCCTCATCAATCTCTTTCTCAATAATCTTAGGATCCTTGCTCTCAACCAAAACCCCTAAAGAAACACATGACCCGACAACAAGCTTCAGTGCAGCCTTCAAAGTTTTAGTAGGCAAATTAGATTCCTTAGCCTTTGCAATTCCAATCAAAGTTTCTATAGAAGCATTTCCAACCTTAATTCTATTCGGTTCTCCAGAACCTTTCTCGAGGGAAAGTTCCTTCTTGATCATTTCAGCAACAGGAGGAGAAAAAACTTCAATAGTATAACTCTTAGTTTTAGGGTCAACGTCTATCTCAACAGGAACCTTGACTCCATTAAATCCGCTAGTCTTTTTATTAACATCTTCTATAACTTTCCCGAGATTTATACCCATTGGTCCAAGTTGCTGAGCAACAGCTGGTCCGGGCTTCATCGCACCGCCATCAACTATAATCTTCACTTTCATCTTCTTTACTCTCCGTTGTGTCTATTTCTTCCTCTTTTTCCTCATTTTCACGCCTTATAACCTTTACGTTATCCATCCTGACAGTAACAGGAATAGGAACAGAAGCTCCAAGCAATGAAACAACAACCTCTCCCTTCTGTTTATCGACTCTTGTAACCTTAGCCTGCTCTCCCTTAAATGTCTGTCCAATTATTTCTACTATGTCTCCTACAGAAATATTCATCTCCTCAACCTTTGGCTCTATAATGGACTGAATCTCAGAATACTGCAAAGTCTTCCCAATTATTCCTTTTATATACGGAAGATTGAAGGCTGACTCCTCTGCAGAATCTTTGTCAAGAGCTTCTAATATAACGTAACCTTTAAGCCCATGAGGATGAGACAAAGAAAAAACACTAAGGTTTTTCTTCATAACTCTATCTGCAATCATCTCAATAGCTTTATCTTCCTTGTTCGTCGTAACCTTTACTATGAATATCATTATGCTCCGCTAGCTCCTTAGTCAAAGAACCAGTAAACTAGTATAAAAAAAGAGGTTTTTAAATATTTCCCTTCACC
>CAZEOE010000203.1:0-1224 GCA_964513665.1 Candidatus Woesearchaeota archaeon
AGACGGGCCAGAATCGCGCGCTACGGGCCGCTGGCGGGCCATCTACACCGCCTCCGCGTCGGACAGGATCGGCAGGCCCGCAGACTGCCGTGCTTGCAGGTACTCGGAGCTGTCGGTCCATTCCTCCTGGAACAGCTCGGACTCCCAGGTGCCAAACGTCTTGCGGCCATCCTGCCAGTCGGTCCAGTAGAAATAGTGCGCGCCGTCCTCGGTGACCACAAACCCGCTGCAGTCCTCCGAGCCGTCCGGGAAAAACGTACCCTCCCCAACGTTGTGGAAGATGCCGTATTGCTGGTCCCCGATGCGCTCGCGGATCAGCGCCTTGAGGCTCATGGCTCCCAACACCACGGAGGCCGCAGATGGGCCAGAATCGCGCGCTACGGGCCGCTGGCGGGCCATCTACACCGCCTCCTCAAGCGTGAGCTGCGCTGGCTCGTGCGCGGCGAGCACGGCCCGCGCTTCCGTCAGCGTCGCCTGCGATATCCACCGCTCCCATGCTCGCGTGACGGCCCCTGATCCTGGGAACATGTCGTCCAGTTCGTCGCCCGGCTCCATGCCTAACACCTCAAACAGCCAGAAGCAAAACGCCTCTGGCTTTGCACCAGACACGCCGCGCTGCAACGTGATGCCGGCACTCACCCAATCGCGCACCGTGGGCTGCTCGCGGGTGCGTTTTCGCCCTCCCCGCACGATGACCGGCTCCCAGGCGTAAGCCGGATTGACGTTCACCTTGAAGGCGCAGAACGGCTTGACCCAGGCCATCACCCGCACATCCTCGGGGCACAATGGCAGCAGGGCGCGCAAGGATGGCGATGAGCAGCACAATGCCCAGCCGTCGGGGAACTCAGCCACGAGGCGCGCTATCAGCGCCTCGTGGTCAACCTCTCCCGCATAGTCGGGGTGGTGGCGGTAGTGCTTCGCAGACTGCCCGATGTACGGCGGGTCCGCAATGGCGAAGCGCATCAGTCGCCCCCACTCGGCGACGCGAACCGCTCGCACAGCCGCACGAGGTCCGCCAGCAGCCGCAGCTCGTGCGTGGTCATCGCTTCCACTCCCACGTCTCGCCCTCCCGAGGGTTACAGACCATGCACTTGCCGCAGCCGACGTATTGACGGCTAACGATGTTCTTCCAGGCCACCACGGCCGCCAGCTCGAACAGGCGGAGGTCTGAGCCGGTCGGGTGCGTGACGATCTCCTGCACGTCCACCGTGCGCGTGCTGAAGA
>CAZEOE010000204.1:0-1223 GCA_964513665.1 Candidatus Woesearchaeota archaeon
ATTCATTAAGTAAATAGTTAAATTTAGATTATAAATCTTTCAACAATTTCTTAAAACGTCCGTCAATGTAAGAAATTAATGGATAAAAATTATCTTTCTCTATCTGATTCGTATTTTCCTTGAGCTATATCAATATCGTCTTGTGTGAAGACGTTATGTTCTAAACCGTAATTCAAAGCAAGTCTATTAACAGGAGATCCATTTACTCCATGTCTTGTTACCATATCTAAAGCATCTCTTGCTTGTCTTTGATGAAAAGTAAGCTGAGCATTATCAATATCGTCTTGTGTGAAGACGTTATGTTCTAAACCGTAATTCAAAGCAAGTCTATTAACAGGAGATCCATTTACTCCATGTCTTGTTACCATATCTAAAGCATCTCTTGCTTGTTTTTCTAAATCTCTAACCATATATTTTTTAGAAATTCGAGATATTTAAACCTTTCTATTGATACTACTATATAATTACATATAATAAATTCTGTAACTTGAAAAATGTGAGCGGATAGTGAGAAATTAATTATTAATGATTTTTAGAATATCTTTGAGATAGTCTTTTCTGTTACCAACGCTCACAACAGGAAATGCATATTTTTTAGCTTCTCTTTTTATAAAATTATTAAATTCCACAACCCACTCGACTTCTTTTTCTTTAATACTATCAGGATATTTTTTAGCATCATCCCATAGCCCTCTAGTAAAAATAGTTTTTCTAATTCTATCAATGTTTTCATCAATTAGAAAAATAGCTTTAACATTTTTATTCTTCTTTGTTAGTTTTGATACTAAATTTGGTAGAATTGCAACTCCTTCAATAACAAATGATTCCCAAACATAATCTGTGTCTATAATTGCCTTAACTCCTTTCCAAACTTCTAAACTTTCTGCATTTTGACTTTTTACAATCTCTTTAGCAGTTTTTTTAGTTAAAAATTCAAAAGCCATTTGCGGAGTAGCCCCAGCATGATAAAATAAAGAAGGATAGTCTTCTTTTCTTACTATCTTTCTCATTTGCTCTCTAATCGTATCTGTAGAAATCCATGGCAATTTTAAATTTTCAGAAATTTTTCTTGCAGTATAACTTTTCCCAGCAGTAGGAGAACCCCCAATTAACACCACTTTTTTCATAATTAATTAAAGAAAAGCTGTGTTATAAAACTTGCTACATATTTTATAATAAAAGTGTAATCTATTAAGTTATAAACTTAGATAATAATTCATCTA
>CAZEOE010000205.1:0-1214 GCA_964513665.1 Candidatus Woesearchaeota archaeon
AACTGCTTCGTGTTGCTGGCAAGTATAAGGATGTCGGCGCTCCTGATAATCCACTGGTTATTAATGTCAGTATAAAGGCGAAAGACGAATGACGACATGGTATAATGTTGTAAACAGTCTAACAAATGTACCCGCAACGTTTTCGGCGTTCGGGTACGTGGCTCACAACTATAAAGGAGTTGCAAGCATGGGTATTCTATCACGTAAACAAAGCGGGGTATATGCCATTGTCAATAAGACAAATGGAAAACGGTATATAGGTTCTTCATCTGACATACAGGAAAGGTGGAAAAGGCATGTTAGATTATTAGATACCGGGAAGCACCACAGTGTACACCTTCAGCGGGCTTGGGATAAGTACAGGAAAAACTGTTTTGATTTTATTGTATTACGTTATTGTTCATCTGATGAACTTATACGTCAGGAACAGGCGTTTTTAGATTTTTATAGACCGGAATACAACGTATCCCCGACGGCCGGTAGAACGGCTGGAGTTGTTCGTAGCGAAGAATACATAGAAAAACAAAGAAAATCCCAAAGCGGAAAGGTTTTGTCTGAGGAAACGCGTCGCAAAATATCGGAAGGAATGAAGGGAAAGAAAAACAGTTTGGGTACAAAGCGCATCCATTCACAATCTACCATAGAAAAAATCCGTTCCACTTTGCTTGGGCATTTTGTTTCTGATGAAACCCGCAAGAAGATCGGAAACAAAAACAGAGGGCATAGGCACACTGATGAAGCGCGAGAAAAAATAAGAAGTTCTCTTATCGGGAACACACGGGCAAGTAAAAAAAATGAGTGATGTTTCTGTTGTTATTGACCCAAATGTTATAAATTCCATTTACTTACCACACCTTGAAAACTATGCAAGAACACAAATTTTTTATGGCGGCTCATCTAGCGGAAAGTCTTGGTTTTTAGCGCAGAGATGTGTTATAGACTTAATGAGGGGCGGGCGTAACTATCTCATTTGTAGGCAGGTTGCCCGCACCCTCCGCTCTAGTGTTTTTCAACAGGTAGAACGTGTTATAAAGGAGTTTGGTGTTCAAGGTTTATTTGATGTAAACAAGAGTGACGCAATTATTACCTGTAAGAATGGTTATCAGGCTTTATTTGTTGGTTTGGATGACGTGGAAAAGATAAAAAGCATTATTCCGAAAGTTGGTGTTATTAGTGATGTGTGGATAGAAGAGGCAACCGAGACCGAGCGCGGC
>CAZEOE010000206.1:0-1208 GCA_964513665.1 Candidatus Woesearchaeota archaeon
CCGGCTACAGGACAGGACGGCCGAGATAATGGCTGACGGCTACCGGATCGGATACAGGCACGGAGTCTGGAGGGGTTCCATGTACGGATTCGCGGCGGCAATGCTGCTCGCGTTCACCGCACTGGTAGTCCGGGAAGCAAGTGCTGATCAATACCCCCTCGCCCCCGAGGTCCAGAAGCGCCTCCTACAGCGTGCGAGTGAGCTTTACATCCACTGGCCGGAGGGGAAAGAGCTTCCCAAACCAGGATTACGTTGGGCGTCTCCAGAATGGTTCTCCATTTCTCGTGGGATGACCGAACGCGCAGCTTGGGGCACGGTAGATGACGGTAGCGTGGTGATGAACGAAGCGGTGCTGAGGCACGAATTCCTCTCCCGCACCCCCATACTGGAATCCCTCGCCGTTCACGAGTACGTGCACATTCTCCAGCGGGATCTGAAAGGGCCGATCACAGACTGCATGGATCTGGCCCTGAGAGAGCGGGAGGCCTATTCCGTGCAGGCCGCGTATCTCAGATCTGTCGGCTTGAGCCTCATGCTGAATCCCGAGGAGCCGGAGTGCAATTGATTTCGTCACGCTGTTCCGTCACCCAATCTGCACCGTGAGGGTGGCGGCTGTGACCGTCTCGATAGACGTTAACTCAATGCGGGTCTAAGGCATGTCCCGCTTGCCCCAATAGCGTGTCCAGCATCGGGTCTCTCACCCCCGGACCACGGCAAGCAAAGTCCTGCTTGTCGGTTAAACAGCCATATCCATACGCACCTGAACGCCCTTATGGGCGGCGGCTAGTTGCGGCCGTTTCCCGTCGAGGGATTACGGAAACGAGCAACGTGCGGCGCTGGCAACGTACTGCGGCTGATAATCGATGCAAGGTAAGCGTTAGGAACCCACACCGACAGCATACGCCCGGTCTCAGGACCGAAGGTGAGCATGGGTTTCAAATGCTGGTGCGGAGGATAGATCGGGGGTGTTTGGCTCACAGAATAGGCGAACTCTATTGAAAACCTCCGCCGTAAAGCTGAAGCCTATTAAGCTGACCGCTCAGAAGCGGGCCGCCATGAAGCGATTCATCGCTCATGCCAAGCGCCTTGAGTACGCGGCTCGGATCGCTCATCTCAAGATGGATCGGGAGTTCGCGCTGGTGATGCAGGACGATGAGCGATAACGTCATCCGCCTCCCCACTGCGGATATCCCTCCCGACGAAGTTCT
>CAZEOE010000207.1:0-1205 GCA_964513665.1 Candidatus Woesearchaeota archaeon
AAGCCGAAAGTGCCACGAGCGACCGGAGCACCTGCACCGAAAAGGGTAAAAGAACCCTGGGAGATGACGCGGGAGGAATTAGAAGAAAATGTCAAAAAGGGAATCACTGTTTATCGTGGTGGTACTGAACGTGGATTTAACGCGAATACGGGAATGTTTTTTTCTGAACATCCAACAATAGCTAAACGGTATCAGATAGGAGATGTCGAAACTACACATAAATATAATATAAAATTAGATAATCCTCTTATTGTTGATGGCGGGCAGACTACAGCATTAAAACAATTGGGTATGGAAGTTCCTTCAAATGTTCAATATATCGAATTGGATAAAATTATAAAACGTGAGGCTGTAAAACAAGGATATGACGGTATTATTTATTATGGTGAAATTGGTGGTAATAGACCACTTGGCCCATTTATGGGAAAAGAAACGCGACCCATTTCCGAAATGGTGGTTTTCGATAAATCAAAAATAAATGATTTGGGTATTGTCGAAGATATTCCAACGTATCATCCAGAAGGGCAACCAGGCGATGTCTCGATAATAGGAATCGGAAAAGATTATGTTCGTGTTGTTGACCAGTTAAATCAGAATCTGAGAGATATTTCTAAAGAATATTTCTTGAGAAATTACGTTGATAGCAAAGGCAAGCCCATTCCTTCCGAAGTGCTAAAAGATTACCCCGATCTGGCGAAGCAAGCCGCGCCAGAAACGAAAGTGCCAGCAGGCGCACCCACCGGAGCGCAAAAGGTTAGAACTGCCATTTCCCGCGACCCTGACTTGCGTCTGAAAAACAGCGAGATCGAAAGCATCTACGGCGCAGGCACAGAGGAAAGCAAGAAGCTGATAAAACAAATCGGCGGCGGAAAGAAAACCCTTGATGACGTGAGTTTGCAATTGCAGGAAGCCGGAACCATACCGCCAGCACCGGAAGGTTACAACTCACAGCACCTTATCAATTTGATTTCCGAAGATGCGCCGACCGTTGCAAAGGCAGAACAGGATTTGGCGAAAAAAGCCGATGAGGTATATGGCAAAACCGCTAAGGAATATAAACCCAAAGAGCGCCCTACCCCGCCGAAGCCGAGCAGGGAAGCGGAAAAACTCTTGTATGATGACCTCAATGTTGGCGATGAATTTACCATTGACGGGGAAAAGTTTACCGTTACTTACAAGATGGTTGATGAAGATACAGGCCGGGC
>CAZEOE010000208.1:0-1185 GCA_964513665.1 Candidatus Woesearchaeota archaeon
CGATAATCCACCAATCGTAGTTAGCTACCCCTACGAGCTTAAGAGCCAATAGGAGTAACGTAGCAGCACCGAATAGTCCGAGTTTCATTTCGCCCCCAACGATAGATCAAACCGTTCGAGCGGCGTCTTTTCTCCGTATTGGTAGATGTGATTAACGGACTGTGTGAGACTCGCCTTTTCACACGCCGCCCGCAGACGCCGTGCGTTTACGTATCCAAGTCTGATGTCGTCGATGTCAACACGGCCACGAAGCACCTCGCTTAGATATATTCTCACTCCCGACGGATGGAGTGCCGACATGCGCCCGAATTTCCACACGTCCGGCTCAGTCCGGAGTGATAGGATAATGGCGTTTACAAGATCACGTGTTTTCATTCCTCACCTCTGAGTATTTGTTTCGCCCATTCAACGGCCTCTCTACCGTCGTATGAGTTGTGAGTGTAAATCGTTACAGACCTACCGTCAGATGTTTCCTCTGTGCTACGTTTGGGGTTGCATGCGCATGTCCCGGCGTCGTCTAAATCGTGATCTCCGTGATCCTTCATCGGAACGATGTGTACGCTGTTATTCAGGTGGAACATCGCCCATTTTTCATGCCCCGCAATCGCTTCCGCGAATTCCCGCTCTGTCATCCTACGTGCATTCGGGTCGCGTTGCATCAGCGTTTCCGCTTTGACCTCTGCGCGACGTTGACGAATGCGGACAACCAACGCCGCACTCAGGAATATAATCCCGATGATACCGAATGCGTGCAGTATCGAGTGCATGATCCATTCGAGTATGTCAATCATCACACCCCCGGCGCAATGACAAACCCTAACAGCGTCAAACCGTTAGGGACAATCTCGAATGATAGTTTCCGCGTGCGTTCACCCACACGATCCCCCTCACGGCTACCAGCACCGTTCGTGTTACCCTCGATGCACGTAAACACATCGGTACCGGGGACGTACTCAGAGACAATACCAATGTGTCCCTGTCCCGTTTTTTTGCCGTCCGAGTATCTGCGCCACACTGCGAGTGATCCGATGTACGGAACACCGCTAACCAATTCGGCCTTGCGGTAATTCATGTATGTCTGCACCGCGCTTGGTGATGTGACGTCACGGAGCCGTGCCTTGCGGACGCACAACCGCACGAAATACGCACACCAAGGTTCGCCGCGCTTCCACCCCGCTAACCGCA
>CAZEOE010000209.1:0-1184 GCA_964513665.1 Candidatus Woesearchaeota archaeon
AGGCAAATTATTAGAATGTGTCTGAGAGTATAAAATCTACTGACTAAAAATGTACCGAAAATCTGTAACGGTTAGTAAGAAGTAAAGAATTTCTCAATAATGGAATTTTCTATCATACTCTTTATGAGTCATCCAATCTAGAATAACACTAACAATCTTAACTTCATTACCTACAATTGTATACAATAAGCGCCAGGCATTTGGTAAATCGTATTTCCAGAGTGCGTTGACTTTATACTCTTTCGGAATTAATCTTGTTGGGATTCTAGTTCCACAAAGAGGTTCATTCATTAAATCTTCTTTTGCTCTGTTAATAAATTTGTAAAGTTCTTTATCTTCAAATGCTCCTTCTTGTAAAGATTCGAATGTCTTCTTAAGTTCCAGCGTTACAAAAGTGACTTCCTTTACTTTATCAACCATGATTAAGAAGACCTTTTGCCTCCAATTCCCTAATTAAATTAGGATTCCATATCCAAATAATTTTTTCATCTTTGTCAATTATTATTTTATTACTATGTTCTAAATAGTCAATAATGACTAAAAAGGTTTGCCACATTACTTTTCGTGGTAAATTCTTCCAGAGTTCTGTGCGATTATACTCGCCAGAATTTTTTTCTATAGTTTGCTCTACCATCAACACAGTTTCTAATGTTGGAGATCTTGCAAAGACGTTTTGATTTGTTTGTTGCATTATTTATTATATATCAGTTGATATATAAAGTTTTCTGTATTATATAGTAACTACATAGTAGTTAATAATGAAAAGATTTAAATAGCGTAGCCTTCTTGAAAATTTATGACGGAATATGATATTAGAAAAGAAATATTTGATAGACTTTATAATGCAAGCTCTGAAAGTGAAAGGAAATTGTTCGATAATCGCACTACTCGTAAGCAAGCGTCCGCATTGTATGTTGCCTGGAGAGATTATCAACAAGCGAAAAAAAAAGAGAAAAAAGATAATGCTAGAAATTCAAAAGTAACAGGCTCAGGAAAAAGAGAACTTACATTTAGAGAGGTTATGGACGGATTAGAAGGTTTAGAAATTATTTGTGAAGCACTAGCTTATAAACATCTTTTGGACGAAGGCTTATCTAAGGATCAAGCAATGAATGAAATAACTAAGGCAAAATTTGAATGAAATAACTAAAAACTACTAACTGTTACACTTTCTTTACTGTCTT
>CAZEOE010000210.1:0-1141 GCA_964513665.1 Candidatus Woesearchaeota archaeon
CCTTAGTGTGCTAGGCATGCTCGATATCTTGGAGGTGCAAGTCCTTTACACAACCTGATGACGGTGAAGTGTTAGCAACGCGCAAGGGCAAAGTCGCGAGGCAATGTCTGAAGGAAGCGTGGTGCAAACTCACGACTCGACGAACAGGAATCGGATACAGAGGCATACCCAGTCGCGCGAGCAAGCTAAGGATTGCAAAGCGCATAGTCATCAAGGGTTGGGGTTGTAGATCCGGCGAGGATGTGGGGAAGGAGATCGAGCTTACCCTAGGAGATCTGCTTGTTGTCCGAAACTCCGGACTGAGGAAATCGTGAGAGCTCCTGACCGACATGCAGAAGTCAGCAGAGGACATAGTAGGCATGCACTTGCCGAAGGTCCAAACGGAGCCCGAAAGGGCTTAAAGGAAGAGAAAGTAGGACTGAAGTCTAATGAACAGAAAGCGGCAGAAAACTCTCAATGAGACCTTTGATGACCAGCTAGGCAGTGAAGCTGACATAGCCATTGTCGAAGGGACCGAACTGACAACACCGACAACGGACAACGAAATCTCACGCATTTCGCGAGTAATGGAGATGGTGGTGGCAAAGTGGAACGCGAAAGAAGCGCTCAAACGAGTGCTTAGAAACAAAGGTGCAGCCGGTGTCGACGGAATGACTGTCGAACAATTGCCGGCACATCTAAGGGAGCACTGGCAGCAAATACGTCAAGAATTGCTTGAAGGACGCTACAAACCGCAGGCACTGAGACGAGTCGAGATCCCTAAACCTGGCGGAGGCAAGCGAAAGCTGAGTATTCCGACAGTTCTCGATCGTTTCATCCAGCAGGCGATGCAGCAAATCCTACAAGGATATTTTGATCGAACATTCTCGAAATCCAGCTTTGGTTTCAGACCTAAAAGATCAGCACACCAAGCCGTCTGGCAAGCGCAGCAGTATGTAGGCAGCGGGCTTCGGTGGGTCGTCGATATTGACTTGGAAAAATTCTTTGACCATGTCAATCACGACATTCTCATGGGACTGTTAGCAAAACGAATTGCCGATGGAAATGCACTGAAATTAATCAGACGCTTTTTGCAGGCAGGCGTGCTGGAGAACGGGCTTGTGCAGCCAACTACGGAAGGGCAACCACAAGGTGGTCCGTT
>CAZEOE010000211.1:0-1129 GCA_964513665.1 Candidatus Woesearchaeota archaeon
TATGTTGAGTGGGATGGATATGATGATGAAGATGTGGGAATTTTAACAAGAAGTAATGAGTGTGTTGATTTTGTGAGAACTAATTTATCTGATTATTATTCAGGATGCGATATGTCAGGGTGGCAATGTGACAGTAATATTACATATGCCTCTCCTACTGGATATTTGGCAGAAGGTATATGCGCTTCGAATCAGTGTGTTAGGAATGGAACTTCAGCAATAATTAATTATGATAATGAGGCTGGGAATTATTATTTGAACTGCCAGATTTCTAGTAATGTGAGCGATGTGGATGTGTGCGATAAGAATCTGACATCGACTAGTTTTTCTGCTGATGGAATATGCGCGGTTAATGGAAGTAATTTAGGATGTTATTCTGGTTCTTTCTTTGCTAATTCAACTAGTAAGAATTTAACAGCGGGATGTACTGTTGGGGGTGGAGAGAGTTGTATGGATAATATTGATGGATCACAGACTTCATGGTTGCCTAATGGGATTTGTACAGGTGATAATGGATCTCCTTGGTGTGATTTTAATGGTCATGCGGTTTCTAATTGTTTTACAAACAATTCACAGGGGAGTTATGAGAATTGTACTGTATTTTATGAAAGTTGCTCTGATGGGGGTGGAGCCGTAAACAGGAGATGCGATACAAATATTACCGATGGATACTTTAATTACACAGGAGGTACTGCGGGAATTTGCGTTGGGGATAGTTTATGCCAGCAACTTACTTCGGAAGAGACTAATTGTGCTGATGGATTAGATGAGGATGGAGATGGATTGATAGATTTACAGGATAGCGATTGTTTGATGCTTGTTAATATTTCTAGTCCCTTGAATATAACTTATTATTATATGCCTATTATTTTTAATATTTCTTCCAACAGACCTGGAAGTGCGGTTTACAGTTTAGATGGAGGGATTACAAATAGGAGTATGACGGCGAATTCCTCTGCGACAGGATTTAATGCAAGCAACTTTAGTATGTCTGATGGGAGCTATACAGTTAGATTTTATGTCAATGACAGTGTTGGGAGGAAGAATTTCACGGAGAATGTGACTTTTTCTGTTAAGAATTTGAATTTAACTTCGTGCGCGGTTTTGGATGTGCCTAATGTTGTTTATA
>CAZEOE010000212.1:0-1120 GCA_964513665.1 Candidatus Woesearchaeota archaeon
ATAGGAGTTAAGTTTTCTCTATAGTTTCTTTATAATTAATTTTTTTAATTTACCTATTAATTCAATTATTCTTTCTTTATTATTTTCCAGATAGATTGGATCTATCTTTTTCCCATCATATGCGCTATTATTTCTTTTATTTCTTAGATCATTCATAAAAACTATGTCTGATTCTGAAAATTCTTTATGTCAAGATTGCTTGTGCAGAAAACCATGCACTTTAGTGCATGGATGAATGCAATCTTGAGCATCCAAAAGTCTAACGCAAAACAAAGACTTTTTGATAATTGATTAAATAGTCTATAAGGTCTTTATGTGCATATTCCCCTATCGTTTTTAAACCATTTAACAAAAGCAAGGCATTTGCAAGTTCTTTTAGTATTTCATAGTAATTTTCAGAAGCATTAGTAGGGAATTTACGTTGGTCAATTGAAGAGACAAACTCCTCCCTTTCTTTTATTAATTGTAGAATCGACTTTACTTTCTCTATATCTGGAGTTACTTTGATTATCATATTAAAACACCTTAATATATCCTCTAAGTATGATTCCATTTAAGAGATTATTTTTCAATTCAGCAGGTACTTCTTTTAGTGATTCTTTCGAAATTAAATGTATTTTTTTTTCTATTTTTTTTTCAAATTCTGATAGTTCGAGTTCTTTATTCTTTCCTAAAATAAATATATCTATATCTGAGTTTTCTGTCGACTCGCCTTTTGAGAAGCTGCCATATAGAATGATTGCTTTCGGAGACAATTTATCCCAAAGATAATCAATTAATCCACTTCTGTTTAGTTCATAAAAAATACTCATTTTTTTGTATAAAATGAAGTTTGAGTTTTCCCTAATCGCCATGTAAAATGGTACATTTCTTTTGATTTGTTTTTTGATCAGCCCTTCTTTTTCAAATTCTTTAAGATAGACCATAACTGAGGGAGGAGATATTTTTGTTAATCTGGAGATTTCTCTGAGCCTGAAACTGTCAGTCGGAGAGTATAAAAATACTTTTAGCAGTTTGTATCTGTTATATTTTTCTAACATATGTTATAATATTATAACATAGCTTTATAAATTTATGTTAAGTGTGTTAGATATGAAACTTAAGATTGTGTTGATATTTT
>CAZEOE010000213.1:0-1115 GCA_964513665.1 Candidatus Woesearchaeota archaeon
GCCTTGAGCGCCTGGATCGCCGCGTCGTCCGGGTTCGCCGCCGCGAGCGCGTCGATGACGGTCGCGACGCCCGTTTCGCCCACCGCGTTCGTCACCAGCGTATCGACGCTCAGGCTCGCCGCGATGATCTGGTCCTTCGCGTCGTTGCTGAGTTTCGTCTGCTGGGTCAATTGCTCCTGGAAACGATCCAGCGCCATTTCGGCCTCGGTGAACGGATTGCTGATCACCGCCGTTGCCGCGAACCCCGCGCCGAACGCCAGCGCCGCGAGGGTGAGAGTGATGATGTAGCGTTTCATGTGTTAGACTCCTTGTTCTGCCGCCCACGCTTCGAGCGCGGCCTTACCTTGTGTCATTCCTTCGCCAGTGGTGCCGTCGATGCCCGCGATCACGTCGCGTAGGCTCCGCGCCACCAGTACCAGCCGCGCGCTGTCCATGCGCAGCGACTGCCAGTATTCCCTCGCGTCCCAGCCGAGACTGGACCGCGTGTTAGCCGACGCATACGCACGCAGCCGCAGTATCGCGTCCGCGTGCCGCGCCTGTAGCGTCTCAAGCGTCTCCACCGCGTCGTCGATGCAGATCTCTGCGTCCGGCTTCATGCCGATCCACGCGAGGGTATAGGCGTCCTGGATGAGGTCGCGGCTCCACCGCATATCGCGCTGGGTGTCCACCATTGTGTCGAGCACGTCGAGCGTCGGTGCCGCCGTGGTCAGAATAGGCGTGATAGACGCGGGTAGCTGCGGGTTGGTCTGCGCCGATACGCCGTGCAAGTCGGCCAGCGTGCCGCCGACGAACACACCGAGTACGGCGACGCACGCCCAGATGCCGAAGACCTTCGCCGCATAGAGTTGGTGCCGTAGTGTCATAACTGGCTCCCTACGCCCGCGCCGACGCCGAGTGCGCCGAGCACCCACGCGAGCCAGCGCAGCAGTTGCGCTTTCGTGGCCGTGCCCGTGAACCGCATTGCGAGTTCCCAGTGCAGACCGCTTTTTTCGAGAGGTTGCGTCATTTGTCTATCGCATCCCGCAGGTACATCAGTGCGCCGCCGCCGATGATGGACGCCACAACGAGGCCAGACAGGTAGATCCAGCTTTCGATGCTCCACTTGCGGCCCGCCG
>CAZEOE010000214.1:0-1103 GCA_964513665.1 Candidatus Woesearchaeota archaeon
GATCGGCGCGTGGTGGCGGCGCGGTGCGAGGTGCGGCGATGAACCGCTACGCCGCCGCGCTGCTGATCGTGCTCATCGTCGCCGGGGTGCTCGCGTGACCGTCCTTCGCGTTGTCTCAATCTCCGGCGGAAAGGACTCGACGGCCTGCGCTCTGCTGGCACTCGAACGCCACCCGGCAGACAAGGTCCGCCTTGTGTTCGCCGACACCGGCAACGAGCACGAGCAGACATTGCAGTACGTCCATGAGTACCTCCCTTCGGTGCTCGGAATTGCGGTCCATACCGTGCGCGCCGATTTCGCTGCGCACATAGCACGCAAGGCCGATGTCGTTGCGACCAAGTGGCGCGAACAGGGCGTGCCGGAGGAAAAGGTGCTGCGCGCGATCGCTACGCTGAAACCGACCGGAAACCCATTCCTCGACTTGTGCATTTGGAAGGGGCGGTTTCCAAGTCGCATGGCTCAGTTCTGCACGCAAGAGCTCAAGACCATGCCAGTGACCGAGTGGCAGATGAACCTCATTGACGACGGCTACGCGGTCGAGTCGTGGCAGGGCATCCGGGCCGACGAATCACCGCGTCGCGCGATGCAGCCGGAGCGCGAAGATCGCGGCGGCGGGCTGACGATCTACCGGCCGATCCTTCAATGGACGGCCCAGCAGACGGTCGATTACGTCCGGTCGCGCGGGTTGTTGCTGAACCCGCTCTATTCGCAAGGGATGCAGAGGGTCGGATGTATGCCGTGCATCAATTGCCGCAAGGACGAACTGCTGGAGATCGCAAAGCGGTTTCCAGAGCACATCGACCGGCTCGAAGCGTGGGAGGCGGCGGTCAAGGACGCCAGCAAGCAGGACGGAGCGACGTTCTTCGCCGGCGCCAATAATGGCGAGGATCTGACGGTCGAGCAGGCCGTCGAGCGGGCGAACATCCGAGCGATGGTTGAGTGGGCCAAGACCAGTCGCGGCGGGAAGCAGTACGACATCCTCCGCTCCGACGATGATGAGCCGCCGGCTTGCGCGTCGGCTTACGGGCTGTGCGAATGACCCGCCCCGCCGCCGCCCTGCTGCTCGCGCTGCTCGTGCTCGCCGCCGGCCTGCTCGGCTGCGG
>CAZEOE010000215.1:0-1081 GCA_964513665.1 Candidatus Woesearchaeota archaeon
AAAGGCAGAAAGTATATCCGAACTAAAGAAGAGGTGGTTTTATATTCTAATAATGTATATTCTAAAATATCCTTAAAATCCCATAGGCGTTCCTATTTTAATCCAGATAAGAAATAATACTAAAACGCCTAGACAAGCCAGACCTAGAGCAATATAGCCTAATTTCTATTCCCAGCTTAATTCCTTCCAGCTAACCGCCATTTCTACCCTCAAAGTGTCTTACTTTATCATTAATTAGCCTTTTAATGTTCATAAGCAAATAAGACTTTAAGTCTTTATCAAGAGTCTTAGGATATACTGGAATGCAATCAATATCTAATTTCTTATAAGCCTCTGTCTTCTTAGTCTTTCCTTTATGATATTCAGGATTAGAGTCTAGTCCAAAGTATTCTATAATAATTGAGTATTTAGGCAACCAGAAGTCAGGGTACCAAATCCGCATTCTTTCCTTACCATTAAAAGTCTCTTTGATTAAGAGCGGATGTTCATAAACAAAACCGATATTATATTTAGCCAGAATTTCAGCAATCTTCTGCTCTCCATTGCTCATCATACAACTATTAATAATCAGAACTTTTTAAATTAGTTTATCTAACTCTTAGGTTTAATCGTTCTTCAATAATCAATACTAACGGAACTAATATTAAAATACCTCCGATAAGATAAAACATCCAACTCCGAAGCATAATACTTTGAATATTAAAGTAATTCAGCGTAAATCCTATAATAAGGATAATTATTCCTATTATAATAAAAGCAATTTCTGATTTATTTTTCATTTTAATCTATTAATCTAAAGAACTTAATTATCTAAAATCTTGCTGAAAATATTATCCTGAATGAGCTTTCATAATTTCTTGATAATAATCAACATCTTTAATGAGCTATTTAATGGAAATTAGTTTGTTAATGTCCTCTTGTAAATCATACTATTCCTGAAGAAGTTCAATCTTTTCCTTTTTATCCCTGTGTCCCACTAGTCTGTTGCGGGAATTATTAAGCTCTTTAAGGTAAGAGAGTAATTCTATATAGTCTTTCAAAACGCTTCCAGCCATTAAATCTGTAGAATTCAAATTCAATT
>CAZEOE010000216.1:0-1071 GCA_964513665.1 Candidatus Woesearchaeota archaeon
ACGCGGTAGGCGTTCTCGTCAACGCTTTTCAGGTGCTCGAGCTCAGCAACGACGGCATCCTCAAGGAAGGGGTTGTCGAGATACGTCGAACGGATCAGCGTGGCGTCATCGCGCGTCTCGACGTGATCGTAGATCCAGTGGAATTCGTCGCTCGGGTTGTAGTCGAGCACGATGAGCTCGGTGGTACGCATGGCGAGCTGCATGAAATCGTCGTACTCGAGTTCGTTGGCCTCGTTGCACCAGAGGTAATTGCGCTTCGATCCGCGCTTCTTCTGCGGGTTGTCGATGCCCGTGAACTCGATCCTGTTCCCAAACAGGGTGTATTCGCGCCGTGTCTTGTCGTGATTCTCCTCGTGGTACAACCCCATGTTCACAAGGATCTCGATGACGTCACGCTCGGCCGACATGTGCAACGCCGTGCCGCTCTTGCGCACGATGGTGAGCGTCTTGCCGCGCTCCTGCAACAGCCGTGTGATGAAATACTGCGCGATGGCGTAGGTCTTGCCGGCGCGCGCGCCTCCCTCGTGGATGATGGCGCGGTACTTCCTTGCCGCTTCCGCCGTCTTGGTGTACAGCGGTGATGTCTGTATCGAGACGGTCACGGCTTCCCCCGGTTCGGCTCGATTACATTCACGATCACCTCCATCGGACCGCCACCACTCCCCGAATGCTCGAACTTGTCCGACCACCCCATGTTCTTCAGCGCGAAGATCGGACCGGCGCCGCCGTCGAGGAGGCGTTGCTCGTACTTGTTCTCCACCCGAAGCATTGCGGTTTTTACAACGCAAGAGAAATCTCCGCGTTCGCGGTAGTCGTACAGCGATTGACGGGACTCGAATCCGAGAGCAAGCGCCAAGCCGGTGATGGTGTGGTCGCAGTTTGGATCGCTGAAATAGCGGTCAATCGCGGTCTGCATGGCCTCCGGTGTCGCGTATTTCGCCGGTGCGCCGCGCTTGGCCGGCGTCACCTTCGGCGTATTCGCTTTCAATGCCTTCGATGTCTTCACCGCCTTCACGCTCTTCGCCATCGCTCACACTCCCCGGAGGCGGCACTCGCGTCCGCCATTCGCGC
>CAZEOE010000217.1:0-1069 GCA_964513665.1 Candidatus Woesearchaeota archaeon
TTCCCAAGTATCAAAACCCTTCCTTTAATTTTGAAACGATTTTCTCAGAAAAAGCATAAACCTTTTCTACATATCCCTTATCTAGAATCTTCCCATAATACATAGCAGAATTTCTAAAATATCTTAACTCATTCATGAAAGAAATCTCATTTTCTGGAAATCCTAGTTTTTTAAGATAGGAGATTTCAGCCTCATGGGCATAATTACCTGAAGCGTAGTATCCATCAAGAAGAAGCTTGGCCCTTATAAGAGCCATTATAATATCATAACACTCTTTCATTATCAAATTTACATTTTCATCATCAATTCCTAAATTATTCACTATTTTTTTTAATCCTTCATAAGACGTTTCAGATTCTCTTATTAAAAAATCAGCTCTCGGTTTAGCTCCTGTTACATTTCTGACCACTCCTTTGTGCAGGTAATATTCAAATTCATTTAGCATATTCATAGTTCGATGCCCCCAGATAATACTATTCCGTTAACTATACTGTCTTTCAAGTGTTTATGTATTTCTTTGAGCGAAAGATAAAAATTAACTGAGATATTTCTTTCTAACTTATCTTCAAACTCGTTTAACACTATATTCTTACTCTTTGTTCCAATAACTGCGATATCAATATCTGATTTAGGTCCTTCCTCCGAACCAACCCACACATCCTCCCCCCTAGAATAGCTTCCAAATAGAACTATTGCTGTTCCAGGAAAATTTTCCCAAAGAAAATTAACCAGTCCAGATTCATAGACTAACCTAAGGTTTTCAACTCTTTTCATATTAATAACCTCTCGATTATCTCTATTAAGCTCAATATAAAGAAGATTCATGTTATCCGCTTTTTTTATCTTTATATATTTTTCAATTTCCAAACGTCGAATAGCATTAGACACAGCGGTGGGAGATTTATCAAGCAGTCGAGCCATCTTTCTTAAGTTTAGACCTTGGCCCGATTTTATACATAAAAGTCTGAATATCTCCCATTGAAGCCTTGTCCATTTAATCTGATATATGTCCATTTTAAATAACACGTGTCCATTTAACTTTATAAGCCTTTCTCTCAGTCATTCACAT
>CAZEOE010000218.1:0-1057 GCA_964513665.1 Candidatus Woesearchaeota archaeon
ACAGATACAGCCCATCCTCCAGCGGTCCCCCGGTGTAGCGGCGGGGAAGGGGGAGGGCGCGGGCAGCCATGGAAACCAGCGCGTGGAACTCGCCCACCGTTGGGGTGCCGAATACTCGACCGAGCTTGATACCCGGGTCGTAACCAGAGAACTCGTCCCTAATCTCGTCGAGGCGGGACGGATCGATGTCCGTCATCGGCACCGACACGGGCCGGTCTGCGGAGGGGGTGGTCATGGCGTCACCATCGGGAGTGCGAGGACAAAGGTGAGCACGGCGACCGCGACCGGACCGGCGACCCGGCCAGTGATCAGCAGCGCGTGATCGGCGAGGGCGACATCTGCATTGTCCCGCCGCGGCCGGCGCGTCACGTCCATGCTGGGCGCGTAGACGCGTGGCAGCAGCGGCGTGACGTAGCGGTGCGGATAGCAGCCATCGACGAAGGGCTGGGGGCGGGCCGTGACGAGCCACTTCCAATTCGCAGGGCTGCGACTTCCAATCTGCGGGGTCATGGCGTCTCACCACGGGCCTTGGAGAGGGCGGCGCGGGCGGCCTCGAAGTGTTCGGTGGTCAGGTCGCGCTCCCCAGCGCGGCTGGCGATCGAATACACCAGCCCCTTCTTGGGGGTCGGGGCGCCAAGCGTCAGGTAGACCTCGAAAAACGCGACGAACGGCTCCAGCGCCTCCGCCAGATCAGGAGCGGCGGCTATGAGGCGGGCGTCTGGATGGTCGATTGTCCGAAACCAGTCCGCGTGGTGTTCCCGCCCGGGAACGGTGACCGCCATCGTCTCGCAGCGGTGCATGATGTTCCGTGCGTCGATGAAGCGCGGCGCCGCGCTGCCCATCCCCCACCGAGCGAACCCCATGACCGTCAAGTCGTACTTGGGCCGAAGTCCGCCGCAGAGTTGGACCGTACGGCCCTTGAGATTGACCTCCCAGCGCCACGGTCCCGGCGTCCAAGGCGCGCCCATCACGCCGCCTCCATCACAATGACGACGGGCTTCCCCGCCTTGATGATCCGCTCGGCCTCCGATGTGACGCGGGAGGCTTCGGTCAGGAG
>CAZEOE010000219.1:0-1040 GCA_964513665.1 Candidatus Woesearchaeota archaeon
ATGGTGAACCAAGATATAGTAAGTTATATTCTGGAAGGAAAGAAGAGAGGTTATGAAATATCTATTCTTAAAGAGAAACTGCTCGGAGGAGGATTTTCCGCCGATGATGTTGATGAGGCTATAAAAGAAATACAAGACAAAAAGTTGGAAACTCAAGAGAGTCCGCAGGTATTTCAGCAAAGCGCGACTCAACAAAAAGATGAGATTATAAGGCAGAGGAAAGGTTTTTTTTGGAGAATAGGAAAATCTATAGCAAACCCTAAAGAGTTGTTTGAGAATACAAAGGGAGAGAGTTTCTCACGCCCACTTGTCTATCAGTTGCTTATCTCAATCCTGCCTTTTGTTATTTTTGGAATTTTGACTTTTGTCTTTTCTATAAATGTAGTTGATTTTGTTTCGGAATTTAGCAGTTTTCTTAAAACCGAAATTGGAATAACTCTCCCTGCCGACTTAGGTGCTGTCGTTTATAAACTTGCAGCGGTCATGATAGGAGTTTGGGCTGGACTCTTCTTTTTTGTGCTTCCGTTGTGTTTGATTGTTTATGCAGGAGTCCTTCATATGTTTGTTAAATTGTTTAAGGGTAAAAGCAGTTATACTTCAACTTACAAGGCTATAGTTTACTCACATACGCCTATGTTTTTGCTGTTTTTCGTTTTCTTTTTAATTGCTTTGTTCTTTAATTCGATTTGGGTCGTGACTACTCTGATCTCGGTTATGTCTATATGGGCAACTGTTCTTATTGTATTTGGTCTGTCAATATATCACGAGTTTTCAAAGATTAGAGCTTTCTTCTCTATCCTAATGGTTGGTGTATTAATTTCGATTATATCTTTGGCGATAATTGTTGTTGGAGCTCTCACTTTGGTACAACCTGTTGCGTGATTCAATAATTGCTCAGACATTTATATTTAGCATCGAATAAAAAATAGCAGTTTTATAAAATTAAATTTGTTCAAGAAATTTTACAAAAGTAAAATGACGCAAGCAGGAAAGGTAAAAATTCAAAAGATAAATTGAAGGAGGCTTTTAGTAGTTGAGCG
>CAZEOE010000220.1:0-1015 GCA_964513665.1 Candidatus Woesearchaeota archaeon
ACATCAATCTGCATAAATAAGACCAATCTTATTTCTATATAAACTTTCTATCTAAGAGCCTAACTGTCTTGTAGTTGATGTTTTATTGGAAGGTTAGAAAGAAGTAGTTTAATATAACTCGTACGTCTATATAGTATATTTATAATTCGTGAACATTTCTATTAAATAATTTGTTATACCTAGTGTGATAAGTTTTATAACTTCAATTTTTCTTAGGATAATATGGGCTTTCCAAATCTAAAGGGCAAACATAAGCAAGACTCGATGTTTAATCCGATTGAGTTTATGAGTTATCAAAAAAAGATTGGTAAGTTTCCTTCATTCAAACCTCCTAAGGGGGTAATCTTATGTTATGAAAGAAGTTTAATTGAACATATTTTAAAGAATCATAAAGTCACAAAGGTTGAAGGATTTTATGGTGAAATGTATCTTCTTAATGAAACAAAGGGAGAAGTTGCAATTATTGGAAAATTTGGAATAGGCTCACCTGTTGTGGTAACGTTATTGGAAGAGTTAATAGCTTTCGGTGTGAAAAGATTTGTTTCTATAGGGACTGCAGGAACACTACAAAGAAATATTGATATAGGTAGTTTAATGGTTTGTGAAAAAGCAATAAGGGATGAAGGAACATCACATCATTATATCAAAAGTTCAAAATATGCTTATGCTTCAAAGGATATTACGAAAAAAATTAAAGATGTTCTAGGGAAATTTAACCAAAAATATTTTGTTGGAACAAGTTGGACTATAGACGCTCCATATAGAGAGACTATTGCGGAAGCTAAACGATATCAAAAAGAAGGAGTGGCGACTGTTGAAATGGAAGCATCTGCATTGTTCTCAGTAGCCGAGTACAGAAATGTAGAATTAGGTGCGATATTCACGATAAGCGATTCACTTGCAGAATTAGAGTGGAAACCTAAATTTCATTTGAAGAAAACAGGTAAAGGATTAGAGACTTTGTACAGGGTGGCGGTTGAAGTCTTAAAGAACAAATCTGCGCTAGATTTATAAT
>CAZEOE010000221.1:0-1012 GCA_964513665.1 Candidatus Woesearchaeota archaeon
GTTCGCAAAATCTCTTATGAAAAAACAAAAAACCAAAACTTTAAAAACAGCTATTCTCATGCTAAAATACAGCTCACCCTATCTTGGTCGCGATAGGCTAGCTTCTAGACCTCAAAATGAAATTACCAAAACAAACAAATAGATACTGCCCTTATTGCAGAAAACATACAACACAGTCAGTCGGGACAGCAAAACAAAGAGCTAGATCTGCAACACATCCTCTTTCTCGTGGATCCATGTCAAGAACAAAAGCCAGAGGCGTGCGTGCCGGAACAGGTAATCTTGGAAGATATTCTAAACCTGCTGTAAAATCCTGGAAAAGAAAAACAAAAATTACAAAGAGAATAACAGTCTCATATACTTGTTCAGAGTGTAAGAAAACAAAAATGATTAAAAAGGCAATCCGTTCAGGCAGAATAGAAATAGGAGAAAAGATTTCAAAGTAAAATGGCCCAACAAGTAAAATCTAAAAAAAATATTAAGAAGTCTTTTTATGAAATCTCAGCACCATTCACTTCAACAAAAATCTCTCTCTATTCTCCAGATCAGGAATCTCTCTCGGGAAAGACTGTTAAATTAGATCTAACAAGAGACCTAAAAGGAAAAAGTCTCGAGCTTAAACTCAGATTAAAATTAAAAGATTCAGCTCTTGTTGCCGAGCCAGAATCGATAGTCCTCGCAGGCTCATATATAAGAAAAGTCATGCGAAAAGGAATAGACTATTGTGAAGATTCATTTACAGCAGAAACAAGAGAGGGCCCATCAATAGTAAAGCCTTTTCTCCTTACAAGAAAGAGAGTATCCCGAGCAATTCTCAGAGCACTTAGAGTCGAAGCAAATTCCTTCCTCCAAACATATCTCAAAACAAGAACATATCAAGAAATATTCTCAGATATAATCTCAAACAAGTTACAAAAACAACTTTCAATCAAGCTTAAAAAAATCTATCCTCTCGCCCTCTGTGAAATTCGTGTGTTTGAAATCACCAAACCAGTTAAATCTTAATTCTTCA
>CAZEOE010000222.1:0-1011 GCA_964513665.1 Candidatus Woesearchaeota archaeon
TTCATCTTTCCCTCACATTCGCCTTTGTGCTCCAAAACGGATACTTCATTTTATTCTCAGAAAGAAGAACGACTCTAGCGTTTTTGGAATAAGGCGAAGTTCTAGTTGGGTTGGTTCCGTTGAAAAATGCAACAATATTTGGAACTCCGACAGCAACAGCAATATGCATCAATCCTGTGTCGTTTGATATGAAATACCTGCATTTTTGTATTATAGAAGCAGTATCTTTCAATTTTGCATCCACAATTATCGAATCCTTAATTAATTTAGAGATCTTTTCCTTTTTCTCTTTTTCCTCAGGTCCTCCAAAAATAAGTACTCGTTTATTTTTCGCCTTTATTTTATTTATCTCTTTGACAAACTCAGAATCTGGAGCAACTTTAAATCTAAGAAAACCAGCACCCGAATGTATTCCTATTAAAGTGTCTCTTTTCAGTTTTTTTGAAGATATGAATTTATCCGCATTTTCTATGTTTTTTTTAGATAGGTGAAAATATACAGGATATTTTTTAGGCTTTATTCCAAAAGTTTTAACAAGTTCAAGATTCTGCTCAACATCGTGCAATTTCTCATTTGCAGGAATCCTAATATTTTGCAGAAAGCTTAAAGTTTTTAATTTCCCATAGTCATATGAGTGAGTTATCCTTTTTTTCACACCCATAACGTAGGGAAACACATTAAACTGCCATTTGTTTGAAGGAAAAGCAGTAATAGAATAATCATATCTTTCACTTCTTATTTTAGCAAGTGTTCCGATACCCTTAAAATCATGTATTTTATTTACAATTTTTGAATCCCTAAATGGTTCAGCAAATTGAGGTTTTGGTGCGAAAATATCTATCTGAGCCTTAGGAAAATTTTCCCTTAAATTCCTCATAGCAGGACTAAAAAGTATGGAATTCCCTATCCCTGAAGCAAGAACAACAAGTATCTTTATCTCAGACCTCATTTTATCATTTATCATCGTAAATTAACTTAATAGAACTTTCCCTAGGGTATTAAAAAGCACTG
>CAZEOE010000223.1:0-1003 GCA_964513665.1 Candidatus Woesearchaeota archaeon
TGTGGACCTAGGGGACATATGTCCTAGGGTATAGAAAATTAGTTCGCTTGTGAAATTGAACTAATTTTATGAAAAAAGAAGAGATCAGAAAAGAATATTTCAAGCTTAGAAATAAAAGCCATACAAATAATCAATGCAGAATAATTCTAAAGGCAAAATATAACTTTGAGATTAACATAAGAACACTCAGAAGATGGACTGAAAAATTGAATAAAACTGAATGGGATTTAACAGATCTGTCAAGAAGACCGAAGACGATCTATAAAAAAATAACGTCTGAGATTGAGAAGAAAGTTTTGGATTTGAGATCAAAAACTGGATGGGGCGAAGATCAGATATCTAATTTTGTAAGTGTAAGTAGTTGGTCTGTAAACAAAATATTGAATAAATATAATCTGATGGTTCCATCTAAAAGAAAAAAGAAAAGAAACAATTATGTTAGATTTGAAAGAGAGCATCCAAATACTATGTGGCAAATTGATCATAGCGATCAAAAAGTTAAAAATAAATGGTTAATCTCTGTTATAGACGATCATTCTAGATACAGTGTTGGTTTATTTGCAGTTAATAGCGTCACAACAAATGTTGTGACTAAGATTTTGGATGACCTAATTAAAACTCATGGTAAACCTAGGGAGATTTTATCCGATAATGGTTCTGCATATGGACTAAAAAGTAAACATAGCAAATTTGATAGATGGTGCAGGCGTCGAGGAATACACCATATACGGTCTTCAGTCCATAGCCCAACAACTTGTGGAAAGATAGAAAGATTATTCCAGACAATCAAAAGAGAATTGAAATATTGTGGAGAAGATTTAGATTTGTTTAGAATGAGATATAATCATTTCAGAAGACATAAGAGTCTTGGAAACAAGACTCCTGCTCAAGTTTACTTTGATTTTGCTGGACTATTCTAGGGTAGGACATATGTCCCCTGTGCGCACACTTTATCGGTTTGGCTTATAGTCAATTCCACTTGGTGAACCATCCGTATGATAGC